>CAIRBD010000479.1 GCA_903876745.1 uncultured Gemmatimonadota bacterium | reverse complement strand
GGGGCCGGCGGCACAGCGTCGCGTGCAGCGCGACGAGTCGCGCTTCGACGCGACGTTCAAGAAGTACACGAAACGGTTCTTCGGCCCGGCCTTCGACTGGCGCCGGTTCAAGGCGCAGGGACTCGCCGAGAGCGGGCTCGACCCGGCGGCACGGAGCCGCGTGGGCGCGCGCGGCGTGATGCAGCTGATGCCGAGTACGTTCCACGACATCGCGTCGCAGCGGCCGGAGTTCACGTCGATCGACGACCCCGAGTGGAACATCGCGGCCGGGATCATGCACGACCGCTACCTCTGGAAGCTGTGGACGCCGGTCGTCTCCGAGGACGAACTGCCCGCCTTCACGTTCGCGAGCTACAACGCCGGCGAGGGAACGATCTCTCGCGCGACGAAGACGGCCAAGGCGTCGGCGCTGGACGACGCGCACTGGTCGAGCATCGAACAGGTGGCACCGGCGGTGCCGCGGTGGCGGTATCGCGAGACGCTCGGCTACGTGCGGACGATCGAGCAGGGGTACCAGCGACTCACCGCGACGCGCTGAGCGCCGCGCGGGCAACGACTCACCGCAACGCGCCGAGCACGGAGCAGCCATGCACGACTTCTACGACGCGACCGGGTTCGCGTACGCCAACGCGTATGCCGCCGCGACGAACGATCCCGAGGCCTTCTGGGGTGCGGCCGCCGACGACCTGCACTGGGACCGTCGCTGGGATCAGGTGCTCGACCGCTCCGCCGCACCGTTGTACCGATGGTTCGCCGGCGGCGAACTGAACACCTGCTACAACGCCATCGACCACCACGTGGCGACGGGGCGCGCCGACCAGCTCGCGGTGATCTACGACAGCCCCGTGACCGGAGTGAAACGCCGCATCACGTATCGCGAACTGCGCGACGAGGTGGCGCGCTTCGCCGGCGTGCTGCGCGGGCTGGGCGTGGCCAAGGGCGACCGCGTGATCATCTACATGCCGATGACACCGGAGACGCTCATCGGGATGTACGCGTGCGCACGCATCGGCGCCGTGCATTCGGTGGTGTTCGGCGGCTTTGCGCCGCAGGAACTCGCCGTGCGCATCGACGACGCGCAGCCGAAAGTGGTGCTCACGGCGAGCTGCGGCATCGAAGTGCAGAAGGTGGTGCCGTACAAGCCGCTGCTGGATGTGGCGCTCGCACTCGCGACGCACCGGCCTGCACACTGCGTGGTGCTGCAGCGCGACGTACACCGGTGCGAACTGACGGCTGGGCGCGACATCGACTGGCACGAGGCCGCGGCGTCGGCTTCACCCGTCGATTGCGTACCGGTGAAGGCGACCGACCCGCTGTACATCCTGTATACGTCGGGCACGACAGGCGTGCCGAAGGGCGTCGTGCGCGACAACGGCGGGCACGCGGTCGCGCTGAAATGGTCGATGAAGAACGTGTACGGCGTGGAGCCCGGCGAGGTGTTCTGGTCGGCGTCGGATTTCGGATGGGCCGTGGGACATTCGTACATCGTGTATGCGCCGCTACTCGCCGGGTGCACCACCGTCGTGCACGAGGGCAAGCCGGTCGGCACGCCCGACGCCGGCGAGTTCTGGCGCGTGATCGAGGAGCACGACGTGCGCGTGCTGTTCACCGCGCCGACGGCGTTCCGCGCCATCAAGCGCGAAGATCCCAAGGGGACGTTCTACGGCAAGTACGACATGTCGAGGTTCCGCGCGCTCTTTCTCGCCGGGGAGCGGCTCGACCCGGACACGTACCATTGGGCGCGCGCGCTGCTGCAGGTGCCGGTGATCGACCACTGGTGGCAGACGGAAACAGGCTGGCCTGTGGCGGCAAACTGCATGGGACTCGGGGCATTTCCCGTGAAGCCCGGCTCGCCCACCAAGCCCGTCCCCGGCTATGTGGTGGAGATCCTCGACGAGGACGGCGCGGCGATGCCGGCGAACAAGGAAGGCGCCGTCGCGATCCGGCTACCGCTCCCGCCGGGCACGCTCCCCACGCTCTGGCGCAACGATGCGCGCTACATCGAGACGTATCTGTCGCGCTATCCGGGCTACTACCTGACGGGCGACGGCGGCTACATCGACGAGGACGGCTACCTGTTCATCATGGGGCGGGTGGACGACATCATCATCGTGGCGGGGCACAATCTGTCCACGGGGTCCATGGAGCAGGCGGTGGCGTCGCATCCGGATGTGGCGGAGTGTGCAGTGATCGGCGTGCGCGACGCGCTCAAGTCGCAGCTGCCGGTGGGGCTGGTGGTGCTGAAGGCGGGGGTGACGCGCACGCACGACGTGATCGCGACGGAACTCGTGCAACTCGTGCGCGAGCAGGTGGGCCCGGTCGCGAACTTCCGGCAGGTGGCCGTGGTGGCGCGCCTGCCGAAGACGCGCTCGGGGAAGGTGCTGCGCAAGACGATGCGCGCGATCGCAGACGGCGACGGATGGACGATGCCGCCGACGATCGACGATCCGGCGGCGCTCGAGGAGATCGCGGTCGCACTGCAGACGCTGAGGCTGGCGAAGGGGCCGGGGTCGCCGATCGGCGGGTAACGTTTTGGTGCGCGGTTTTGGTCGGCTCGGGTCGGTGCGGGTCGGTGCGGGTCGGGT
>CAIRBD010000478.1 GCA_903876745.1 uncultured Gemmatimonadota bacterium | reverse complement strand
GCGTGACCGATCGGTCACGCCCGCCGTGTGTCGTTGCTCACGGATGCGCGGCGAGGAAGGCGAACATCCGTTCCCGCACGAAGGCAGCGCGTTCGATGTGCGGCAGGTGACCGGCGGAATCGACCGGCACGTACGTCACGGTGGGGATCGTGCGGCGAATGATCTCGGACTTCGCGATGGGGATGGTCTGGTCGAGCTGCCCCCAGATCAGCTGTACGGGCACGCCCGTCTTCGCGACAGCGGTGAACAGTGAATCGAATGAGACCTCGCCCGTCGCCACCACGCTGCGCAGGAGCGAGCGTCCGAACCCCGTGTAGCGCATCTGCGGGCGGTACTGGTCGGCCCATGTGGGGTAGTTCTCGGGATGCACGAAATCGCCGTACTGACTCTCCGCCTTGCCGGGCAACTGTGTGACGTTCCAGAACCACGGTCCGAACACCGGCACGCGCAGGAACCACGGCAGCTGGTTCCCTGAACTCATCGGGTCCACGAACGTCAGCGTGCGCAGGCGCGCGCCATGCCCCGCGGCGTAGTGCGCGGTGACGAAGCCGCCGAACGAGAGCCCCATCAGGTCGATGCGGCCGGCGATGTGCAGCGAGTCGAGCAGGTCGTCGAGTTGGCGGTCGTACGTGGCGCCATCGTACGGCACGTCGGGACGATCCGAGAGTCCGCGGCCGTACAGGTCGTAGCGCAGCACGCGGTACCCCGCCCCGCGCAGCGCGACGACCGTGGAATCCCAGATGTACATGGGCACCGAGAACCCGTGCACGAGCACCACCACGCGGCCCGTATCGGGGCCGGTGAGGTCGTAGTGCGTCACGCCCTGCGACAGTGTGGCGAACGCGCCGGGCGCTCCGGCGCGGGCCGCCGCGTCGATGCTTCCGTGCTCCGGAATCCGGATGGTGCCGTAGACGAACGCGCCGACGAGTACCACGACGAGCACGCTCACAACCGAGCGGACGACACGCTGCATGGACGAACCTCTCGCATGGTGGGGGCGGGCGAAACTTAGCGCGGAGGTCGCGCGACCGCTCTCCGCCGCCGTAGCTTTCGCGCGATGCGTCGTACCTTCCTCACCCTCTCGCTGGCGGTCGCCTGCTCGGCGGGCGCCCAATCAGGCGCTGTCGACGCGGTGGTCACCGTACACACCGACCGTGCGCCGGTGAATCGCTTCGACCCGCGCTCCACGTTCGGCGCCGGCGTCGACGGCCACGGCAAAGGCGTGGTCGAACGCGTCTTCACCGCCGAGAACATCGCAGCGATGAAGACCGTCGGCGTGCAGATGGCCACGTATCGCCTGCGGACCGAGCTGGGCGTGCAGGCGTGGCACTGGAACCCGCGTGGCACCTGGAGCGACGCGGCGCACCGGCGCGGCTATTGGACGTCGTTCGACACCTCCGCCGCGCCCATCCTGCTCACGCACGGATATCGGCTGCCACGACGCGGCACCACCGACGAGACCGACAACTCGGGGTTCTCACGCCTCGACGACGGTGATACCGTCTCGTTCTGGAAGAGCAATCCGTACCTCGACCATCGCTTCACCGGCACGGTCGATTCGCTGTTGCCGCAGTGGGTGATCGTCGATCTCGCGCGCCCCGTGCCGGTGAACGCCATCCGCGTGCACTGGGGCGCGCCGCACGCCGCGGCGTACCGCGTGCAGTACTGGCAGGGCGAGAACGTGCACGACATGGACGAGAGCCCCCCGGGCCGATGGGTCACGTTCGCCAACGGCGATGAGCGCGCCGGTCGCGGCGGTACCGAGCTTCGCCGGCTTGGCAACGCCCCCGTGCTCGCGCGGTTCGTGCGGCTCGTGCTCACGGCGAGCGCATACACCGGACCGCGCACCACCGACGCGCGCGACTCCTCGGGCTTCGCTATCCGTGAACTCGCGATCGGCACGATGGAAGGCACCGAACTGCACGACGCGATGCGGCACGGCGCGTCGTCGGTCGAGCAGAACACCACGTATGCGTCGAGCACCGACCCGTGGCACCGCGCCACGGACATCGACGACCAGCTCGAGCAGCCCGGCTTCGACCGCCTGTTCCGCAGTTCACTCACCTTCGGCCGCCCGGCGATGGTGCCGGTGCCCGTGCTGTACGGCATCCCCGCCGACGCCGCCGCCGAGGTGCGCTTTCTCCGTCGGCGCGGCTATGCGATCGGGCGCATCGAGATGGGGGAGGAACCGGACGGTCAGTTCGTCACGCCCGAGGACT
This sequence comes from uncultured Gemmatimonadota bacterium, assembly GCA_903876745.1. Lineage (GTDB taxonomy): Bacteria > Gemmatimonadota > Gemmatimonadetes > Gemmatimonadales > Gemmatimonadaceae > Fen-1231. The sequence continues at coordinate 759 of CAIRBD010000478.1, read as the reverse complement.
ACGCCACGCTCTATGCGCAGGTGGCGCGCGCCATCCGCGCCGAGTGGCCGGCGGCGCCACTCGGCGGGCCGGGCTTCCAGGGGCTCGAGAGCCGCGTGATGTTCGCGTGGCCCAGCGACAGCGCCGGCGACACGTGGATCCCGCGATTTCTCGCGGCGCTCCGCGCGCGCGGCCGCGCCGACGACTTCACCTTCTTCTCGTTCGAGTGGTATCCATTCGACAACATCTGCGCGCCCACCGCGCCGCAGCTCGCCGAGGCGTCCACGCGCCTGAGTGACCGGCTGGCGCGCATCGAGACCGACGGCCTCCCCCACGGCATCGACAAGGTGATCGCCGAGTATGGCTACTCGGCGTTCGCCGGCGGCGCGCAGGTGGGGATCGAGGGCGCACTGCTCAACGCCGACATCGTCGGGCGCTTCCTCTCACTCGGTGGGCGCGCCGCCTTTCTGTACGGGTGGGAGCCGACCTCGCTCGATAGATCGCCCAAGTGCGACACCTGGGGGAACAACATGCTGTTCCTCTCCGACGCCGAGCGGCGCATCCGCGCGCGCGTCGCCACGTACCACGGCGCGCGCATGTTGATGCGCGACTGGGCCGCGCCGCGCGGCGGCGCGCACGTGATGTACGCCGCCGAGAGCGATGCGCGCGACGCCGAGGGCAACGAGCTGTTGTCGGCGTACGTCGTTCGGCGGCCCGACGGGCAGTGGGCCACGCTGCTCGTGAACAAGGATCCGGCGCACGCCTATCGCATCACGATGG
>CAIRBD010000477.1 GCA_903876745.1 uncultured Gemmatimonadota bacterium | reverse complement strand
GCACCGCGGCGATGCCCCGGAGTACCTCGGCCGCGCGACGGGGATCCGACGTCTGCACCGCGACGATCTGCCCACGCATCTCGTCCTGGAGCGCCGCCGGCCGGTCGCTCGCCACGATGCGCCCGTGATCGAGCAGGGCCACGTGATCGCACCGCTCCGCCTCATCCATGTACGCCGTCGAGACGAGCACCGCCACGCCCTGCGACACCATCTCTTCGAGGATCAGCCACAGGTCGCGCCGCGAGATCGGGTCCACGCCGAACGTGGGCTCGTCGAGCAGCAGGATCTCCGGCTGATGGATCAGCGCGCAGCACAGTCCCAGCTTCTGTTTCATGCCGCCCGAGAGCTGCCCGGCGAGGCGGTCCTCGAACGTGCCAAGGTTCGAGAACTGGTAGAGGCGGTCGCGCCGCGCCGCGCGTTCCGCCGCCGGCACTTCATACAAGTCGGCGTAGAAGTCGAGGTTCTCCCGCACCGTGAGGTCGGTGTAGAGCCCGAACCGCTGCGACATGTACGCGATGTGGTGCTTCACGGCCTCGGGGTCGCGCGCCACGCTCACGCCACGCAGGAGCGCGTCGCCCGAGGTGGGCGGCAACACGCCGGCGAGCATGCGGAGCGTCGTCGTCTTGCCGGCGCCGTCGGGCCCCACGAGCCCGAACAACTCGCCCGCCTGCACGTCGAACGTGAGTCCGTCCACGGCACGCACTGCGCCGAACGACCGCGCCAGCCCGCGCACCGCGATCGCGCTCATCTACTTCGACTTCAGGAGGACGTCGGCCGGCATCCCCGGCTTGAGCGCATTCGCCGTGTCGCTCATCACCCGCACCTTCACCGCATACACGAGCTTCACGCGCTCCGCCTGCGTCTGCACGTTGCGCGGCGTGAACTCCGCCTGACTCGCGATGAACGCGACCTGTCCATCGTAGCGGCGGTCCGCGTACGTGTCGGTCGTGATCGTCGCCGGCTGGCCGAGCTGCACGGCGCCGATCTTGTCCTCGGCGATGTAGATGCGCACCCACCGGTCGCCGAGGTTCGAGACGGTGAGCACGGCCGCGCCCGGCGCGACGATCTCGCCGGGTTCGCGATGCCGCACCGTCACCACGCCGTCGAACGGCGCGAGCACCACCGCGTTCGCGAGCTGCGCGTTCATCTGCCGCATCATGGCCTCGCCCTGCTCCACCGCGGCGCGCTGCGCCGCCACGCGCTCGGCGCGCGGGCCCTGCTGCACGAGCGCAAGCTGCTGCGCCGCTTGCGCGCGTTGGCTGCGCGCTACGTCCACCGCGAGCCGCGCCTTGTCCGCGGCCTCCTGGCTCACCGCGCCGTCCTTGAGCAGCTGCTGCGCGCGCCCCAGGTCGCGCGACGCGTCGGCGAGGCGCACGGCGGCCACACTGTCGGCCTCACGCGCCTGCGCGAGCTCCTCCGGGCGGGCGCCGCGCACCATCTCGGCGAGCAGGGCGCGCGCCGCGGTGAGTTGCGCGTCGGCCTGCGCGCGTCGTGCGGTGATCTCCGTGCGGTCCACCACGGCGAGCGTGTCGCCCGCCCTCACCTTGTCGCCCTCGCGCGCGCGCACGCTCTCGAGGCGGCCCGCCACCTGCAGGCCGAGCGCGGCCTCGGTCGCTTCGACCGTGCCGCTCGCGCCCATCCCATCGCTCTGCGGAGGCGCGCGGAAGACGAAGAAATACGCGGCGCCGGCGGCCGCGGCGAGCAGGATCACGACGAGACGGATCTGTTTCATGGCAACGACTCCAGCGCACGGGCGATCCACGGACGGGACAGCTCGCCCAGCACCCGCGCCAGTTCCACCCGCGCGGCGATCACCGCGTGGCGGGCCTGCACGAGACTGCTGCGAGCACGGAAGAGATTCGATTCGGCAGTCAGGTAGTCGGTCTGCGTGCCTTCACCCACGGCGAGCGCGAGCGTCGTGATGCGCGCGACCTCGATATTCTGCTGCACGG
>CAIRBD010000476.1 GCA_903876745.1 uncultured Gemmatimonadota bacterium | reverse complement strand
GGCGTTCTTCGCTTCCTTGTACGCGTTGGTGAGCGCAGCGTCGGCAGCGTCGGCGAGGTAGCCGAGCCCCTTCGTGTGTGACTCGCCCATGCGCGACAAGCCGCGGCCGAGGTTGTCGTTCACGACGCGCGCGGCCATCGCATCGGTGCCGTCAGCGATAACGGCGAGGCCGCCAAGGCCCACTGCCGCGGCGCGCTTGTACTGCGTGGCGTCCTGCTTGTCGGGCGTGTCTTCGGACGAGTGGTACCACATGTCGGGCCAGGTGATGAACATCACGGCCGGGATGCCGTGCTGCATGTACGTCACGTGATCGCTCGAGCCGTAGTGCTTGTCCACCTTGATGTAGAACGCGTCCTTGCTGCCGCGCGGCGATTCCACCGGCTGCGTGGGAGCGTAGCCCGAGCGGCGGAAGCGCACGCGCTCGCGCGAGACGTCGGCGATGTACTCCATCACGCTCTGCGCGATGTCGTTCAGGTAGCTCGGGAAGGTATCGGGCGTCCGCTGCAGCACCCAGTAGCTGCGGCTCTGCGACACGCGGATGGCTTCCATGTCGAAGTTCAGCGTGCCGATGATCGCCTTTTCCTTCTCGGGGTGGTTGGTGAGATAGGCGTTCGTGCCCTGAATCTCGGGCACCCACTGGAAGTTGATGGTGCGCTTGGGGCGCGGGAGCTTCCCTTCGGCGATGAGCTTGATGTAGGCGCGGCCGATCTCGAGCGTGAGGGCACAGCCCGAGTTGTCGTCGTTGGCACCCTGCTTGATGACGCCTTCATACAGGTGGCCGCTGATGCCGACTTCCTGCGTCGTGCTGCCGTCGCCGGGAATCTCGGCGTGCACGTACTCCGCCTTCATCGGCACCTGCGTGCTCTTCGTGATGGAGCGGATGTTGATCTTGTCGCCGCGCAGGAGCATCGCGGCGAGGTTGCTGCGCACTTCCGGCGTCACCGACCAGGCGACCGTGCCGGGCTGCGCGTTCACGTTGCTCGACACGATCTGCGTGGGGTAATCCACCGACCGCTGAAAACCGATGGCGCTGATGCCGAGCACGCCGAGTGCGCCGCGCTGGATGGCCTGGTTGTAGGTGGCCGAGGTGGAGCCGGAGGAGAGGACGAACTTGCCTTTCACGTCCTTCCCTTCGAAGTCGGCGGGGCGCCCCGGGCCTACGTCAATCAGTTCGCCGCTGAAGTCGCCATTCGCGTTGAGCGAGGCGAGGGCGAGCGCCACGTCGTGGATATCGAACAGCTTCACGTTCTTCGGCGTGGTCATCCAGAGTTCGCCCTGCGTGGGCTGCCACGCCGTGCCGCCGCTCTGGTACACCTCGATCTTCACGTTGCTGAAGCCGTATTCCTTGGCGAAGTCGGCCATCACGCGGCTCTCGCGGAACGGCCCGGAGTATTCCTCGGGGAGCCGCACGCGCTGGTAGGGGACGAGCTCGAGCACGTGGTGCATGGCGCGTTCGCCGGAGACTTCGTTGATGATGGCGGTCATCTGCGCCTGCGTGAGCAGGGTGCGGTCCTCGCGTTCCTGGGCGCGCGCGGTGACGGGCGCGGCAAGGGCGAGGACGGCGAGGGCGAAACGGAGGGGTTTCATCGCGCGGTCCGGGGTGGTGGGGTGGCGGCAGGGGGTGCCGGGGTACCTACCACAAACGGCGCGGAGGGGGAAAATGCTGAACGGGGGGCTCTACCCCACCAACTGCCGCGCCGCGATCGTCAGGAGCGTGATCGTCACCATCCCCGTCATCAGCGTCACCCCGTGGTAGAGCCGCGCCAGCGCCGCGTACTTGAGCGCGTTGATCTGCGACACGATGTGCACCTGGTCGGCCAGTTCAGCGATGAGGTTGTCGAGCCGGATCTCGTTCCAGAGGCGCCGGTAGTCGGCACGGTCGCGTTTGGCGATGTCCACGTGAAAGAGCACGCGCATCGAACGGCCCGGCTCCACCACCATCGGCAGCTCGCCCGGCGGGCGCGTGACCTTGCCGCGCGGCCGCAGCGCGTCGATCGCCTGCACGATGT
>CAIRBD010000475.1 GCA_903876745.1 uncultured Gemmatimonadota bacterium | reverse complement strand
GATGACCTGCTGGTCGATGGTCTGCAGCCGACGGTGCCACGTACGCAGGCGGTAGGAGCCGGGCGGCACGCCGTCGAGGTGGAACCGTCCGGCATCGTCCGAGACGGCGAGGTACGGCGACGCAACGACGACGACGTATCCGATCATCTCGGGGTGCACGTGACAGAAGATCACGTAGGCGCCTTCGTCCGTGAACGTGAAGTTGCGCTGTTCCCCTTCGGCGTACGTGCCGAGGTCGAACGCGTCCGTGTGCTGGCTCGGATGGAAGACGTTGTGCATCACGGGATCACTGTTGGGAAACGTCACGGTGGAGCCGGGCGACACGGCGATCACCCGCGGCACGAACTTGAGGTCGCGCTGGTCCATCACCGTCGCGACGGGCGGCGCCGGAGGGAGCGCGCCGCTCTCCGGCACGAGATAGATGACGACCGCCGAGATGCCGGCACTGGGGACCGCGACGGTCCCGCGGATCGCTCCGGCCTGCGCGCCCGCCGCCGCCCAGGGCCACACGGCGCATGCGCCGAAGGTCAGGAGCGCCCGCATCGCTCGGTCCCTCATGACGCCGGCTCCTTGGCCGCCGGACCGTTCAGGTCGGCCAGCCACCGGTGCATCGTACGGCGGCTCACGCCGGCTGCGACCGCCGCGTGCGACACGTTACCGCCATGCGCGTCGAGCAGCCGACGCACATAGGCGCCGCGAAAATCGCGCAGCGCCTCATCCTGTGCTTCGGAATACGAGGACGGCCACTGCGCCGACTCGCTCTCGGGCGCCCGCATGATGTGATGCAGTGCACCATCCAGGTCCTCGGCGGTGATGCGACCGTCGTCATCCAACACGACGAGCCGCTGCGCGGCATTGCGCAGCTCGCGGACGTTCCCCGGCCACGTGTGCCGCTCCAGGATCGCCCACGCGTCGGGAGTCACCGTGGGGACGCGGCGGCGCGCCGTGCACGCGAACTCCTCGAGGAACGCGTGCAGCAGCAACGGCAGATCGCCTTCGCGTGCCCGCAGAGGCGGCAGATTGAAATGCACGACGTTCAGCCGATAGTAGAGGTCACCACGGAAACTGCCGTCGGCCACCGCCCGCTCCAGATCGCGATTGGTGGCCGCGACCACCCGGATGTCGAGATCGATGAGGCGTGAGTCGCCCACGCGGCGCATCTGCCGCTGTTCGAGCACGCGGAGCAGTTTCGACTGCAGCACCGTGCTCAGCTCCGCGATCTCGTCGAGGAAGACCGTGCCGCCGTTGGCCTGTGCGAGCAGTCCCTCGCGGCGCTGCACGGCGCCCGTGAACGCACCGCGCTCGTGCCCGAACAGCTCCGACTCGAGGAGTCCTTCGGGCATGGCCGCGCAGTCCACCGGGACGAACGGACGGTCGTGCCGCAGCGAGTGCGCGTGGATCAGCAGCGCGACGAGTTCCTTGCCCGTGCCGCTCTCGCCGGTGATGAGGACGTTCGCGTCGGTGGGCGCAACGTGCGCGGCCTGCTCGAGCAGCCGCGTCATGACGCGGCTCGCGCCGAGGATGCCGTCGGAGCCCTGCGTGCGCGCGACCTGCCGGCGCAGCGAGCGGTTCTCCACCGACAACTCACGGTAGCGCGCCGCCCGTTCCACCGCCACGAGCAACTGATCGGCGGTGAACGGTTTCGTGATGTAGTCGAAAGCGCCTTCCCGGACGGCGGCGACCGCCGATGCGACGGTGGCGAACGCCGTCATGATGATCACCGGCCGCGACCGATCATCGGCGGACCCCGCGGCGAGGATCGTCATGCCGTCAGCCCCCGGCATGCGCAGATCCGTGAGGATCACGCCGGGATCGAACGCGGCCGCGACCTCGCGGAACCGCAGCGGTTCGGAGAGCGTGGAGCACTCGTAGCCCTCGCGCGACAACAGGCGCTCGCAGTTCTCGAGCATCGCCGGCTCGTCGTCGATCACGAGTACGCGGGTTCTTTCCATGGCGCACCGACCAGTTGCAGGGGAATGGAGACGACGAAGCGGCAGCCGCCACCGGGCGCCGCGTCGACCTTGATGGAACCGCCGTGCCGGTCCACGATGCTGCGGCAGACGGTCAAGCCGAGCCCCGTGCCGCGCCCCACTTCCTTCGTCGTGAAGAACGGTTCGAAGATCCGCTCACGCATCGCCGCCGGGATGCCTGGCCCGGTATCACGCACCTCGATCTCAACGGCCTCGCCACCCGCGCTCGGCCGGATGGCCAATGTGATCGTGCCGCCGGCCGGCGTCGCGTCGGCGGAGTTGAGCAGCAGGTTCACGATGACCGTCTCGATCGCTTTCTCGTAGCCGATCACGAGCGGGACCACGGGGGCCACATCCAGTTCGAGCTCGAGTCGCCGGGCACCAAGGGTGCGCCGCAGCAGCGCCACCGTCCCCGCCGCGACCGTCCCGAGCGCGACGGCTCCCGCGTCGCTGTGATCGTCGCTCGCGAACCGCAGCAGGCTCGACGTGAGTTCGCGGAGACGCTCGACATGCGCCTGCAACACGTCGGCGTCGGCCGCGAGAGCGCTGTCGGCCCAGCGGTCGCGGATGTCGCGCTGCATGCACTCGATGCGGTTGCCGATGATCGCGAGCGGATTGTTGATCTCGTGCGCGAGCCCGGCCGCCATCACGCTGATCGCCGACAGCCGCTCCGAGCGCCGCATCTGGTCCTCGAGCCGCGACTGCAGCCGGTTGTCGCGCACGATCAGCGACGAGCCGAGCGGCCGCCCGTCCGACGCCGTGATGCGCGTCTGCGTGAGCGTGATCTGGATGGGCGTGCCGTCCTTCGCGAGCACCTCGGTAAGGAAATTCACCACGGCGCCCTCACGCTCGAGCTCGCGCAGGAGGACGGCACGTTCGCGCACCGCCCGCTCGCCCGACGGTCGAAGGACTGCGTTCACCGACTCGCCGATCGCCCCCTCGGGGGAATACCCGAACAGACGCTCCGCGCCCTGGTTCCAGATGGTCACGGCGCCCGTCGTGTCCACGCCGATGATTCCGTCGGCGGAGTGCTCCAGGATGTCGGTGAGCTCCGCGTGGGTGTGCTCGAGCACGCGCGTGCGCTCCGCGATCGTCGCCTCGTGCTGCCCACGGTGTTCGGCGACGAGCTGCGCCACCAAAGTGAAATCGCGGGCCAGATCCTCGAGCTCGTCGTTCGTCCGCACGTCGAGCGGCGCCACGGTCTCGTGCCGGGCGAGTTGCCACGTGGCGTCGCGGATGCGGAAGATCGGTTCGGTGAACTGGTCCGCCGCGAGCACCGCGATGCCGAGCACGAGCAATGCGACGAGCAGGGCGGCGATGAGCACCGACACGAGGAACGACCGCGCTGGCGCGACGATCGCCTCGTAGGGGACGACGCGATAGAGGAAGAGCCGCGTCCCGAACGACGTGCCGAGTGAGAGCGGCCGAAAGGACACGAGTTGTCCGTCCGCGGTCGGCTGCGTGCCGGCGCGACCCGACAGGATCGCGGCCGCGACCTCGCGCGGGGGAAGTCCGCGTGCACGCTCAATCGCTCACGGGCCGCCAGCAGGGTGGCCCAGTCGCGTTTCCGCAGCGAATGATAGAGGTAGTGCCCGTCCGCGTCCACGAGCGCGGTCACGCCGTCGAACCCGAGCGACGCGCCCTCGAGATGCGAGAAGAGCGCGGACGCATACGTCTCGCCGATCACCGCACCGAGAAAGCGACCGTCAGCACCATGCACCGGCACGACGATCGCGACGGCCGGGATCGTCCGAGGCCCGCCCACCGTCTCGGGGGCCGCGACTTCCACATCAAGCAGCAACCGCGAGCGCGGCCGCATCGAACTCGCACGCCACGCGTACGATTCGCCCCCCTCGTCCTGCGGCAGCACCTTCCCGGCCGACGCGGCGCGAACGAACAGTCGGTACCGTCCGTCCGCGTCGACGAGTTTGACCTGATACAGTGTGGGCTCGGTCGCGATGAGCGTCTCCACGAGCCGCTGCGCTTCCGACCAGTCCGCGGCGGCCGTCGAGCCGCGCCGAAGGAGCGGGCCGAGCAGCACTTCGCCGATCAGGTCCACATGGTTCTCGGCGGAGTTCAGCGATCGGGCCGTCTGCGCCTCGGCCATCTGCAGATCGTGTTCGAGAGTGTTGCGCGCCTTGTCCTCGATCTGCACGACCGTCTCCCGCGCCCCCATCACCGACACGATCGCCAACGGCCCGAGCGCCACGAGCGCAAACGCGATCGCGAGCTTGACCCGAATGCTCAG
>CAIRBD010000474.1 GCA_903876745.1 uncultured Gemmatimonadota bacterium | reverse complement strand
CTCGGCTGGGACGCGCCGGACTGGATCGCGCTCCCGGCGGGGAACCTGGGCAACACGTCGGCGCTCGGGAAAGCGTTGCGCGAGGCGCACGCGCTCGGGCTCATCGCGCGCGTGCCGCGCATCCTCGCGGTGCAGGCCGCCGGCGCGGCGCCGTTCGCGGCCTCATTCGCCGCGGACTTCGCGACGCACCACACGGTGCACGCCGAGACGATCGCGACGGCGATCAAGATCGGCGCGCCGGCGAGCTGGGAGCGGGCGATCCGAGCGATCCGCGAGACGGACGGCGTCGTCACGGCGGTGACCGACGACGAGATCCTCGACGCGAAGGCCGTGATCGACGCGTCGGGCGTCGGCTGCGAACCCGCGAGCGCGGCGAGCGTGGCGGGTGTTCGCAAACTGCGCGCGGCGGGCGTGATCGCGGCGAACGCGCGCGTCGTGGCGGTGCTCACGGGGCACGTGCTGAAGGATCCGGGGATCCTCCTGCAGTATCACCGGGAGACGGAGCCGGCGCCGGCGCGCGCGAACCGGCCGATCGAGATCGGGGCGACGCTGGGCGACGTGGCGCGGGCGCTACAGCATCGGCCGCGCTGACCCTCGGCGGGTACGAACCCTACGCCGTCATCGCCCGCAGCACCTTCCCCGCCCGCTGCGCCGCCTCGGCGATACGCTCCGGACTCGTGATGAACGAGATCCGGAAGAACCCTTCCCCGCCCGCGCCGAGCCCCGCGCCCGGCAGCACGACAACGCCCTCCTCGTTCATCAGCCGCTCGTGGAAGGCGATACTCCCCACGCCCGCCGGCAGCGGCATCCACAGATACATCGACCCCTTGGGCGTCTCGACAGTGAATCCGTTCGCACGGAACGCCGCGACAGCCGCGTCACGGCGCACGCGGAACACGTCCATGTTCCCCGGCACCCACTCCGCCCAGCTCTCGAGCGCCGCGATGCCCGCGCGCTGCACGGCCATGAACTGCCCGGTGTCAAGGAATGACTTGACCTTGGCGAGCGCGCCGACGATCCGGGGATTGCCGCAGGCCCAGCCACACCGCCAGCCGGTCATGTTGTAGGTCTTGCTGAGCGAGTGGAACTCGATGGCCACGTCGCGCGCGCCGGGCACGTCGAAGATGCTCGGCGCCACGTAGCCGTCGAACGTCATCTCGCTGTACGCGTTGTCGTACACGAGCACGATGTCGCGCTCGCGGCATTGCCGCACCACGCGCTCGAGATACTCCAGCGGCGCGACGGCGGCCGTCGGGTTGTTCGGGTAGTTCAGGAACAGCAGCTTCGCGCGCCGCAACACGTCCTCGGGGATGTCGTCGAGTTCCACGAGGAAGTTCGTGCGCGGCGTGATGGGGTACATGTACGGCTCGGCTTCGCTGAGCAGCGCGCCACCGAGGTACGCGAGGTACCCCGGGTCGGGGATGATCGCGACGTCGCCTTTCTGCAGGTAGGCGAACTCGATATGGGCGATCCCTTCCTTGCTGCCGATGAGCGGCACGATCTCCGTGAACGGATCGAACGTGTGGCCGAATCGTCTCTGCATCCACGCTGCCACCGCCTCGCGGTATGCGGGGAGCCCGAGCCCGAAGCCGTAGCGGCTCATCGCCGGCTCGTTCGCGGCGCGCACGAGCGCCTCGACGGCCCGCGGCGGCGGCGCGAGATCGGCGTCGCCGGCGCCGAGGTCGATCACATCCATGCCGCGCGCGATCAGGTCGCGTTTCTTCTGCGGGATGGTGGCGAGGAGATAGTGCGGCAGCGCGTTGAATCGGTTCGTGAAAGCCGGCATCGAGGGCGTCCGGGAAAGTACGGCGTCAGGCGCCGCCCCCGCTCAGCCCACCGCGTTCACGGCGTCTTGGGGCGCGCCAGAGAGAACATCGCCCCGGGGACCGCCGGGAGGTAGAGGTCCGAGCCGAGTCGCGCGAGTTGGTCGAGCTTGTGGTTGTCGGGGAGGCCGTCGGTGCAGGCCGCGTCGTCCGCGGTGACATAGCGCACTTCGCCGATCACGAAGTTGCTCGCCGCCGGCCCCGCCCCCACCCGCACGATCTCGATGCGCCGGCACTCGATGCGCAGCGGTGACTCCGCGACGCCGGGCACCGTCACCGTCACACTGGGGAGGCGCGTGAACGGCGCGACGTCGAACTCGTCGACGTCATCGGGATACTCGAACGACGTGCGGTTCATCCGCTCCGCCATCGCGCGCGTCACGGTGCTGATCACGTACTCACCGGTCGCCTCGATGTTGCGCACCGTCTGCTTCACCTGCCCGTGCCGGTCGTTGTTGGCGGAGAAGACGAGCGCCGGCGGGTTGCTCCCGCCGGCGGTGAAGAACGAGAACGGCGCGAGGTTCCCGACGCCCGCCGCCGACATCGAGGACACGAACGCGATCGGACGCGGCGCCACCATGCGCGTCATCAGCCGCCCGCGCTCGGCGAGCGAGAGCGCCGCGAAGTCGAACGCGATCACGACGCCGTCACGACGTGGGCGGGTTGAATCCGTTCCCCGGCTCCACCCAGCTGCGGTAGTACTCGGCGTCTTCGGCGGAGAGCGCGTCCTTGGCGATCGAGAGCGGGCGGAAGGAGTCCATCATCACGGCGAGTTCGTTCGTCTCTTTGGCGCCGATGCTCGCCTCCACGCGGCCCGGATGCGGACCGTGCGGCAATCCGTCGGGGTGATGCGTGATGGAGCCGTACTCGATCCCCTTGCGGCTCATGAACTCGCTCGAGGCGTAGAAGAGCACCTCGTCGCTGTCCACGTTGCTGTGGTTGTACGGCGCGGGAACGGCCTGCGGATGGAAATCGTAGGGCCGCGGACAGAACGAGCAGATCACGAACCCGTCGCCCTGGAACGTCTGATGCACCGGCGGCGGCTGATGCACCTTGCCGACGATCGGTTCGAAGTCGTGGATGTTGAACGCCCAGGGGAAGAAGTAACCGTCCCAACCCACGACGTCGAGCGGATGGTGGTCGAGCACCATCTCGGTAAGGGCGTTGTACTGCTTCACGATGATCGGGAACTCGCCCTTCTCGTCGTGGGTCACGAGTTCGGTCGGTTTACGGAAGTCGCGCTCGCTGTACGGCGCGCCCTCCACGATCTGCCCGTATTCCGTGAGGTACCGCTTGGGCGGACGCACGTAGCCGCGGCTCTCGAAGCACAGGAGCTTGGGCGCCGTGGTGAAGCGGTAGCGATGCATGATGCCGCGCGGCAGCACGAGGTAGTCGCCCGGGATGATCTTGAGGTCGCCGAACTGCGACTCCAGCGTTCCCTCGCCTTCGACGACGTACACGATCTCGTCGGCCTGGGCGTTGCGGTAAAAATGCTCGTCGGTCTTGTCCGGCTCCACCCAGAGCATCGCGATGTCGCGGTTGAACATGAGCGGGATGCGGTCGAGCGTCGGCGACCCGCCCTTGGGGAGGGCGCGCGTGCGGAAGTGCCGATGGCGCAGCGCGACGTCGGTATCGACCTCCCAGCGCAGCTTCCGCAGTTCGCGGACCGACGTGATGGTCGTCGGCGGATGGATGTG
>CAIRBD010000473.1 GCA_903876745.1 uncultured Gemmatimonadota bacterium | reverse complement strand
GGCGCGCCGGCCTCGCTCTTGGCGGGCTGGAAGTGCCGCTGGATGAGCGCCGCGTCCACGTCGGCGACCGTCTCGGGCAGGTACAGCCCATCGCGCGCCTTCGTCAGCATGCGCGCCGAGATGTCGGTCGCGAGGATGTTCGCGTTCGCCTTGCCGCCGGTGGCTTCCTGCAGCACCATCGCCATCGTGTACGGCTCCTCGCCGCTCGAACAGCCGGCGCTCCAGAGGCGGAGCGTCCGCCCTGCGGCGGCGGGCAGCACGCGGTCGCGCAGCAGGTCGAAGTGCGCGCGCTCACGGAAGAAGTTGGTCTTGTTCGTCGTCAGGCGGTCCACCATCTCCGCCAGCTCGGCGTCGTCGCGCTCCACGCGGTCGAGATACTCGGCATAGCCGGGAAGCCCCAACTCGCGGATGCGCTTCGAGAGACGCGACGACACGAGTCCCTCCTTGCCGTCGCTCATGGAGATGCCGGCCACGTCGTACACGATCCTGCAGGCGCGTCGGAAGTCGTCGCGTCCGAGATTCGCCAGGGTGACGGGGGCGGTGCCGGTCATCGCGGCCGCCCTCAGCCGACGTCGGCGGCAGCGGTCGTGACCGCGTCCACTTCGTCGGTCGAGAGCACGCGATCGATGTCGAGGAGCAGGCGCACGCGCCCGGCGGCCTTGCCGATGCCCAGGATGAAGTCCGTCGGCACGTCGGCGCCGAACGACGGCGGCGGCTCGATGTCGCCGTGCTGGATCGTCGTCACCTCGCTCACCTGATCCACGACGAGTCCCATCTGCGTGCCGTGCACCTGCACCACGATGATGCACGACGTCTCCGTCGCCTCGATCGCCGGCATGCCGAAGCGCAGCCGCAGGTCGAGCACCGGGATGACCTTGCCGCGCAGGTTGATCACGCCGCGGATGTGGTCCGGCGTGCGGGGGATGCGCGTCGCCGGCATCATCCCGAGGATCTCGTGCACCGAGAGGATCTGGATGCCGTACTCTTCGCCGGCGAGCACGAAGGTCAGGTACTTGCCGCCCAGGTTCGCCTGCGTCGCTGTGGCCGTGGGGTTCGTCATGGGATGCGTCCAGTGAGGGCTAGAAGTCCGACAGCACGGCGGCGTCCGAATCGTCGCCGAATGGGATCACGCGCTCGGGGCTGTCCGGGGCCACTTTCACCCGCGGCGGTTCCGGACGGCGTGCCTTGTTGGCGCTCGGGGGCGTGATCGTGCGCGAGGAGGTCGCCTTCCGCGCGGGTGCCGACGCGGCGGCGCGAGCCGTCGTGGCCGCATGCCGCGCCGTGGGCGCCGCCGTGTTCGACAGCGTGAACCGCCCCACCATCGCCTGCAGATGCTCGGCCTGCCCCGACAGCTCGCTCGCCGCGCTCGCCGCCTCTTCCGACGTGCTCGCGGTCTGCTGCGTGAGGCCGTTCATGCCGTCCACCGCCTGGCCGATCTGCGTCACGCCCTGCGTCTGCTGCTCGCTCGCCGCGGCGATCTCGCTCATCACCTCGCCCACGCGGTTCACGCCCCCGTCGATCACCTCGAGGTGCGACACCACCTCGCGCGACAGCGTCACGCCGTCGCTCGCGTGTTTCACCGAACCCTCGATCAGATCCGACGTCGAGCGCGCCGCCTCGGCGCTACGCATCGCCAGCGAGCGCACTTCCTCGGCGACCACCGCGAAGCCCTTGCCCGCTTCGCCCGCGCGCGCCGCTTCCACCGCCGCGTTGAGCGCCAGCAGGTTCGTCTGGAACGCGATCTCGTCGATCGTCTTCACGATCTTGCTCGTCGCGTCGCTCGAACTCTTGATGCGGTCCATCGCCTCGAGCAGCTGCCCCATCGACTGCACGCCGCGCCCCGCCGCGCTGCGCGCCGAATCGGCCAGGCCGCGCGCTTCCTTCGCGTTCGCGGTGTTCGCCTTGGCCATGCTCGTGAGCTCGGCCAGGCTCGCCGCGATCTCTTCGAGCGAACCCGCCTGCGTGCTCGCGCTCTGCGCCAGCGAATGAGCGCCCGACGAGATCTCGCCGCTCGCGCTCGACACCTGCTCCGACGCCGACCGCACGTCGCACAGCGCCTGCTCCGTGTTCTGCAGCATCAGGTTGAACTGGTCCGCGAGCTGCGCGTGCGACCCTTCGAACGCACCCGCCACCCGCACCACCAGATCACCCTCGGCCGCGCGCCCCGCCACGACGCTCATCTCGTTGATCAGGCTGCTGTTCACGTCGTTGGCGTCGCGCATCGACTGGATGACGTCGCGATACGCCCCCTCGAGCCCTTCGCGCGTCACCTTCACGTCGAGCACGCCGCGGCGGCTCGCGTCGGCGATCGTCTTCGCGCCGTTCGCCACCTTCGCCACGCTGTTGCGCGCCACGCGGAACGAGTCCATCGCCGACACCATCTGGTCGATGATGCCGTTCACCGACTTCGACACGGCGCCGATCTCGTCTTCGCGGTCGATCGTCAGCTTGGGCGTGCCGGCCTTCGGGTCGGCGTCGAGGTTGCCGTGCGCCAGCGCGTCGATCCCCTTCTGGAGGTTGGTGATGCACGTGCCGCGCAACTGCTCCACCCGCTGGGCGACCGTCTCGAGCTGATTGCCGATGCGCCCGGCGAGCGTCAGCATCGCGAACAGTGCCGGGATCGCGAACCCGAACGCCGCCACGGCGATCAGCGTCGCCGCGCTCGCCGCCGACTTCCGCGCCGCCTCACCCTGCACGTTCGTGTCCTTGCCGATCACGTCCGCAAGCGCACCGAGCTCCTTCTCCAGTCCTTTGTACTCCGCCAGGAAGGTCGGAAGCACCATCGCCGCGCCTTCGAAACCGTCCTTCGAGGCGTCGAGCACGTCCTGCCCCGCCGAGATGTAGTTCTTGGCGCGCTTGATGGCCGTCGTCGCGTCGGCCCGTTCCGTGGAGTCGGTCAGTTGCGGCAGCACCGCGTCGAGGCTCGCCGTGAGCATCTTCGCGTGGCCGGTGAATTCGGCGATCGCCTCGTCGCGCTGTTTCACGGAGTTGAGTTGCACCGCCTGCAGCGCGAGCAGCACGGCGCCGCGAATGCCGTCATGCGCCTGGTCGGCGTCGGCGACTTTCTGCTCGATCCCCACCACGGCGGCGAGGCCGGCCGCCTTGGTGCCGGCGCTGCGCAGCTGGGCGAACGCGATGCCGCCGAGGAGGACCAGCACGACGGCGGTCCCGAAAGCGAGGGAGCGGAGGGTCTGGCGTACGGTAAGCTTGTTCATGTGAAGGGGTCTCGGGGTTTTCAAAGCGGATTCGTGAGTCACGCGACCGAGCGACGGTCGTTCACGGGGGTCACGTCGTCGTTCCCCGCCGTACGTCCCAACTGGATGATCTGCGCCACGTCGAGGATCAGCCCGACGCGTCCATCGCCGAGGATCGCACCGCCCGAAACGCCGGGCACCGTGCCCAGTCCGCGGCCAAGCGACTTCGCGACCACCTGATACTGCCCGAGCAGCTCGTCCACGAGCACCGCGCACTGGCGCTCGCCGTCACCGACGAGCATGAGCAGTGCCTCGTCCGCGCGTTCCGCCGCCCCCGCGATGCCGAACAGCCGGTGCAGGCGCACGATCGGGATCGCCGACTCGCGCAACAGGACCATCTCCCCTCGCCCTGTCACCGTGTACAGCGACTCGGCGGTGGGGCGGAACGACAGCTGGATGTTGATCGTCGGCACGATGTACCGCTCCTCGCCCACCCGCACGAGCATGCCGTCGGTGATGGCGAGCGTGAGCGGCAGGCGCAGCGTGATCGTCGTCCCGCTGCCCTTCTCCGACGCCACGTCGATGCGGCCGCGGATCTGCTCCACGTTCCGCCGCACCACATCCATCCCCACGCCACGCCCCGACACGTCCGTGATCTTGTCGGCGGTCGAGAAGCCCGGCGCGAAGATGAGCTGCCACACGTCGCCGTCCGACATCCCCTTCTCGCTCTCGATCAGCCCCTTGGCGATCGCCTTCGCGATGATCTTCTCGCGGTTCAGCCCCCGTCCGTCGTCCTTCAGTTCCACCACCACGTGGCCGCCCTGATGGAACGCCGACAGCTTGAGCGTGCCCTGCGGCCGCTTGCCGTGCGACGACCGCTCGTCGCGCGGCTCGAGCCCGTGGTCGAGCGAGTTGCGCACCATGTGCACCAGCGGATCGGCGATCGCGTCCACCATGTTGCGGTCGATCTCGGTGTCGTCGCCGTTCGTCATGAACTCCACCGACTTGCCGCTCTTCTGCGCGAGGTCGCGCACGAGCCGCGTCAGCTTCTGGAACGTGCCCTTCAGCGGCACCATCCGCATCGACATCGACAGGTCCTGCAGGTCGCGCACGATCTTGCCCGCGTGCGTGATCTTGCGGGCGAGCGTCTGGTTCTTGAGCTGCGAGACGCCCGAGTCGCCGGCGATCATCGACTGCGCGATCACCAGCTCGCCCACCATGTCGATGAGCCGGTCGAGGCGGTCCGTGCGCACGCGCACCGAGAGTTCCGCCTCGTGCTTGGCCTTCACCGGTCCCGTCGGCTGCTCACGCGCCACCCCCGCCGCCACCGACGCCACGGCTGAGGCCATCGCCTCCATCATCGCGCTGGCGTTCTCCGCGGCGGTCTGCGCATCGGCTGCCGGATCGCCCGTGTAAGGCACCGATGCCACGGCCGTCATGTCGATCTCAACCGACGTCGTCTCGACGAGCGCCTCCTCGAAGATCTCCCCCGCCGCCGCACCGTCGAGCTCCACCGTCAGCACGTCGGCGCCGTCGGGCGGCACGAGCCGGCCGCCGCCGATCGCCGCCTCCACCGCGTCGAGGAACGCCTTCAGCATGTCGGCCGAGCGCAGCGACAGATCGGCGCACCGGCTGTTGTACGGGATCTCCTTGTCGCGCACGAGCGACAGCACCGACTCCGCGTGATGCGCGAAGTGCGAGAGTCCGCTCAGCCCGAGGAACGCCGCCGTCCCCTTGATCGTGTGGAACGCCCGGAACACCGTGTTCACCGCCTCGGTGTCGGACGGATTGGATTCCAGCTCGAGCAGCGCCGCTTCGGCGCCCGTGAGGATGTCGCGGCTCTCGGCGATGAAGTCGCGGAGCAGGTCCACGTCCGTGTCCGGCGGCAGCGTGTCGCTGTCGACCGGCGGGGCCTCCGGCGCCGGGGCGGCGTCGCCACCCATCGCCTGTTCGATGTAGCGTCCCGCGTCGGCCAGCAACACGCCGCGCTGGGCGGCGGCGACGAGGTCGAGGAGGTCAGCCGTGTCGCTGAGGTTGAGGAGCGACGGCGATCCCGTCGTCCCGCCGCGCGCCGCGATGAACGATCGCACGCCGGCGACGAACTCCGAGACCCCGGCGTTATCCGCCGGGTCGAGTTGCATCAACTGGAGTGCCAGTACGTCGAGAGTGGTCTCAGGCATGTCGTTGGCTCGACTCCCTATCGCGTGATCTGGAGTCCCTGGGCGGAAGGCCCACGTGGGGCCTCGGGGTGTGGTGCTCCTACACCCCAGAGTGTCGGAGATTGACGGACGAACTTGAGTCGCCCCGCGATGACCCCGGGCTCTTGCGCGACGGTGCGTTGCGATGCACTCATACCGTCGTCCATATAGATGGAAGGAGCGCGCCCCCTCGGCGCGCCCTTGTCCCGGAGGCAAATGGCCGCTTTGCACGGACCATCCGTCCAGGAACATCCGCCGCGATCGCGTCCCGCGACCGCCGGCTGGAGCCTCCGCCCCATCATCGCCACCCCGCGCGGGCTTCATGCCCCGTCGCGGGGTGTCGCCGTTTTTGGCCTTTTCGGCGAGGTCGCATGTCTCACCGGAGCGTCCACCGCACCGCAATGCCCCGTGCTCCGCGTGGCGCTGCCCGCGATCACCGTCGCGTGCTCGCCCAGCAACGCAAGCGCCACGTCAAGCGCACGACTTTCCGAGATTGCGCCAGGCGGTGTGTGTACTGCGGGACCGCGCTTGGACTAGACCTCGCGACGCTCGATCACGTCTACCCGCTCAGTCGCGGGGGAACGCACGACCCGGGCAACCTCGTCGCCGCGTGCCAGACGTGCAATCAACTGAAGGGCGCGATGCTCCCCAACGAGTTCTTCGCACGGCACCCATGGGCGGGCGCGAACTTCATGCGCTACGCGCGGGCGGTGCACCGCAACTTCAAGCGGGGGGCGCGGAGGGCGGTGTCGCTCGCCTGCGCACACGCCGCCTAACGACTACTGACGTTGACGGTTGACCGTTAACGGTTAACCGTCAACCGTCAACGTCAGTAGCAGTTCACGCCGTCCGGCGCGATACCCGCGGGAGCTCCGCGCTCGGCCGTCGCGCCGATTCCAGCGCCAGCATCACCCGCTTCCGCTCCGGCCCCCACGCGTAGCCGCCAAGCTCCCCGGTGGAGCGGATCACGCGATGGCACGGGATCAGCCAGCTGATCGGGTTGCTCCCCACCGCGCCGCCCACGGCGCGAGACGCCTTCCCATCGCCGACCGCTGCGGCGATGTCACCGTAAGTAGTAACCGCTCCATCGGGTACTTTCAGGAGCGCGTCCCACACCTTCAACTGAAAGTTCGTCCCCTTCACGTGCAGGGCCAGCGGAGCCCCGCTGTGCGAGCCGGGCCGCGGAAAGGCGCCCATGGCCGCCCGGCGCGTCGCATCCTGATCGGCCACCAGCGTGGCCCGCGGCCAATCGTGCCGCAGCCGTTCCACCGCGCCGCGCCGCGTCACCGGATGCACGAACGCCAGGTGACAGATGCCGAGCGGGGTCACCGCCACCAGACACACGCCGAACGGCGACGGATGAAAACCGTACCGCACCTCGAGCCCCTCGCCCGCGCGCTGGTACTGGCCCGGCGTCACTGCCTCGGCGTTCACGATCAGATCGTGTAGCCGCGAGGGCCCCGAGAGCCCGGCCTCGTAGCTCGCATCCAGCACGCTGTGGTTCTCGCGCAGCAACCGCTTCACCACCTCGGCCGTCCGATGCTGCAGGAACCGCTTCGGGCTGATCCCCGCCCAGCGGGTGAACAGCTTCTGGAAATGCGCCTCGCTCAACCCGATGTGCGCGGCGACCTCTCCGAGCGTCGGCTGCTCGCCAAGCCGTGAATCCAGAAAGCGGATCGCGCGCTCGATGCGCGCGTAGTCGGTGATCAGCGGATCGATCGTCATGCGGGACTCGTTGTAAGTGACGACTCAAGGGTACGCTCATGCGGCAGCGCCCTCAATCCGATTCCTGCGGTGGCTGGGTCCACCACGTGACAGGCGTTTACAGTCGTTAACGGTTCACCGTTAACCGTTAACGGTCTACCGTCAACGTCAGTAGTAGTTAGTAGTCGACCGGCCGAAGGTACGACTCGCCGATCGCTGTCCCGCTCAGCATCGCCACCGTCGGCAGCCGCCGCTTCCAATGCGTGCCGTCGAGTCGCTTGCTCACGAGTGCCACCTCGGCCGCCATGAAACCGCGCGACGCGAGCGTCTCCGCCGAGTATCCGCACAGCAGCCAGTTGAGGATCTGATCGGCACGCGCGTAGCTGATCCCGAAATCCCCTTCATCGGTCTGCCCCTGCACGAGATCGGCGCTCGCCGGCTTCTCGATGATCGCCGTGGGCACGCCGAGGTGGCGCGCCAGTTCCCACACCTGCGTCTTGAACAGATCGCCGATCGCGTTCACCGGCGGCGAAACGTCGGCGTGCCACGT
>CAIRBD010000472.1 GCA_903876745.1 uncultured Gemmatimonadota bacterium | reverse complement strand
TTTACGATCTCGTCGTGGAGGTAGCGCTCATCCGTCCCGGCCCCATCCAAGGCGACATGGTGCATCCGTACCTGCGACGGCGCGCCGGCGAGGAGGAGGTGACGTACCCGCATCCCTCGCTCGAGCCGATCCTCAAGCGCACGATGGGCGTGCCGCTCTTTCAGGAGCAGGGGATGCAGGTGGCGATCGCCGCGGCGGGGTTCACGCCGGGCGAGGCCGACCTGTTGCGCAAGGCGATGGGGCACAAGCGCAGTCGCGAGCGCATGGCCGACATCTGCCAGAAGATGATCACGGGGATGCGCGCCAATGGCATCCCCGAGGATGTGGCGATGCGGATCTACAACCAGATCAACGCGTTCGCGGATTATGGATTTCCCGAGAGCCACGCGGCGAGCTTCGCGCTCATCGTGTACGGCAGCGCGTACCTGCGGCACTACTACGCGGCGGAGTATCTGTGCGCGATGCTCAACGCGCAGCCGATGGGGTTCTATTCCGCGGGGACGCTCGTGGAGGACGCGAAACGACACGGCGTGCGCGTGCTGCCGGTGGACGCGACGCGCTCGGCGTGGGATCACACGCTCGAGTGTGCGAATGGCACGGTGGTCGTGCCGCACGACGGGGTGATCGCGGTGCATGGCGCGAGTGATGGCCGCGCGCGGCCGCCCTCCGTACGCCTCGGCTTTCGCAGCATTCGGGGGCTGGGCTCACAGGCGCGCGCGAAGATCGAACGCGCCCTCGGCGACGGCCCCTTCGCGGGGATCCACGACTTCGTGCAGCGCACCGGGCTCGATCGACGCGCGCTGCGGTTCGTGGCCGAGAGCGGCGCGCTCGATGCGTTCGTGGCGGATGAGCCGCACGCGCGGCGGCGGCGGGTGGCGCTGTGGCGTGTACTCGAAGCGGTGCGCGGCACGGGCGGGCCGCTCGCGCTCTTTCCCGAGGCGCCCGTGCCCGGCGGACTGCCCCCGCTCTCGGCGCCTGAACTCACGGAGGGGGATTACCGGCTCACCGGGCTTTCACTGAACGGGCACCCCATGCGCCACCTGCGGCCGCTGCTCGTACCGAACGGCGTGCTCACGGCGCGCGAGGCCACGCGAGCGCGCGACGGCGCGAAGGTGGGGGTGGCGGGGCTCGTCATCTGCCGGCAGCGCCCCGGCACGGCCAAGGGGTTCGTGTTCCTCACCCTCGAGGATGAGACGGGCATGCTGAACGTGGTCGTCACGCCGCAGCGGTTCGAGCGGCAGGCACTGCTCATCACGCGGTCGCCGCTGCTCTTGGTGCGCGGCACGCTGCAGATCGAGCAGAACGTCGTGAACCTGCGGGGCGAGGAGTTCATCGCTCTTGGCGCGGCCGCGGGAGCGGAGCACGCCAAGAGCCATGACTTTCACTGAGTACGTCCCGAACGGCAGGACCCGTGCCGCCTCGAAGCAGGGCCACCCGCACCAATGAACGCTTGCCGTTGCCATGCGCAGGCGGTTGCTTGAGTGAAGGGTACACACGCAACACGAAGACGACGGGACCCTCTCCTTCACAGCGAAGAGCCGATGACCGACCACGCCGAATGGGTGCTGCTCGCGAGCTTCGCCACCGGCCTCGAGGCCGATCAGGTGCGACTCGAGCTCGAAGAGGCGGGAGTTCCCGCACTCGTTCGCGGAGCCCAGCCGGGGATCTTCGGCCCGGGTTTCCAGGGTCCGTCGATGGGCGGGCTGGACGTGTACGTGCCATCGCCGGAACTGGAACGGGCCCGGGTCTTTCTGGACCCGGGAACCCCCTGACTTGCGCTCCGGTGGCGGAAACGCCACCCTCAATGTCACCATAGGACAAGTTACCGGCCGCGGAGGGCCGATGCAGCCGATTCAGGAGACACCTACCGGGAGTATTCCGCGAAAGCCGACGGACGCCGAGATCGACGTCCACGGCATCTCGCACGTCGGTAAGGTGCGCAAGGAGAACCAGGACCACTTTCTCGTGGCATCGCTCGAGAAACAGTTGGCGGTGAAGCAGACGAACCTCCCCGACAACTCGCTGCGGTCGCCCGACATGGACCGCCTGGCCTTCCTGATGATGGTGGCCGACGGCGTGGGAGGCGGCGCGGGTGGCGCCGAGGCGAGCCGCTTCACGCTCGACGCGATCACCGCGTACGTCACGCGCGGCATGCACGCGTACTACACGGCCGATCCGAACGACGACGAGAAGTTCGTCGAGGCGCTGCAGCACGCCGCCCTGCGCGCGCACGGCAAGCTGCTCGAACGGTCCAACGCCGACCCGGCGCTGCACGGCATGGCCACCACGCTCACGCTGTTCCTCGGCGTGTGGCCGCGCTGCTACCTGCTCCACGTGGGCGACAGCCGGTGCTATCAGTGGCGCGATGGCAAGCTGTTGCAGATGTCGCGCGACCAGACGATGGCCGAGGATCTGCTGGCGGCGGGCGTCATCAAGCGCGACGACCGCGCGCACAAGCACTGGGCGCACGTGCTCTCGAGCGCCATCGGCGGACCGCAGACGGCGCCCGCGGTGACGGCGATGCACAACGACTGGGGCTACGCGCACCTGCTGTGTAGCGACGGACTCACCAAGCATGTGACCGACGAGCGCATCGCCGAGCGGCTGGCGGCGATGACGTCGTCCAAACAGGTGTGCGAGGCGCTGTTGCAGGACGCGCTCGATGGCGGCGGCACCGACAACATCACGATCATCGTGGCGCGGACGGTCAAGGGCGGCGTGTGACGCACCGCGCGTGAGCCCCGGCGGCGCGCCCCTCGACGGATGCCCGCAGTGCGGCGCGCAGTACGCGAACGCCGGCGACAGTTGCGCATCGCGCTTCGCGCAGCTGCTCGCGCTCGACCATTCTCGCCAGGCCCCGTGGGGGCCGCTGCACGGGCTCGCCTTTTCCGCGTACGTGCTGCAGCACTCGGCCGAGCACACGGCCTCGCTCGAACGGTGCTGGTTGATGGCGTACCGCGTGACGGTGGCGGGCGACGACCCGTCGCGACTCGCGAATGCGCTGCGGCGCACGCGCGACGCGACGCTCGAGTCGTTCGACGCGCCGCCACTGCCGCACGGCACGCCGCCCACCCGATTCGCGCTCACCATCGCCGACCTTGGCGACTTCGCGGCCGCCGACTACGCGATGCGGTGCCGCATGTGGGCCCGCTCCGCGATCAATGCGTGGCGCACCCCGCGCTGACGCACCGGCCGGCCCCGCACTCCCGCTCCGACTGCACATGACCGACGACGCACTGATCTTCTTCGACTCACCGGCCGCGTTCCGCGCGTGGCTGCACGCGCATCACGCGCAGTCCAAGGCGCTGGTGGTCGGCTTCCACAAGAAGGCAACGGGCAAGCCCACGCTCACGTGGCCGGAGTCGGTGGACGCGGCGCTGTGCTACGGCTGGATCGACGGCATTCGGCGCTCGCACGATGCGTCGAGCTACACGGTCCGGTTCACGCCGCGCAAGGCGACGAGCATCTGGAGCGCCGTGAACATCCGGAAGATCGCGGAGCAGCGGGCGGCCGGGCTCATGACACCGGCCGGCGAGGCGGCGTTCGCGCGGCGGGACCCCGCCAAGAGCGAGGTGTATTCGTTCGAGCGTCAGGCGAAGGGACTCGACGCCGCGCAGGAGCGCGCATTCACACGCCGTGCGAAGGCGTGGACCTTCTGGAACGCGCAGCGGCCGTCGTACCGCAAGGCGGCTGCGCACTGGGTGACGAGCGCCAAGCGCGAGGAGACGCGCGCGTCGCGGCTCGCGACGCTCATCGCGTGCTCGGCGAAGGCGCGCTGGATCCCGCAGATGGCGGTGGCTCAGCCCGTCAAGACGAAGCCGCCCGCATCGCCGAAGGCGACGCGGGCGGCGAAGAAAGGCGGCAGCCCCACGACGAGGAAGAAGCGCTCCTAGCTCGAGTAGTACGACGCGTTCTCGTCGACGTAGCCCTTCGTAAGATCGCAGCCGTACGCCGTCGCCGAACCGTGGCCCACGCCGAGTGCGACGTCGATCTCGACCGCTTCCACCGCGAGTGCCGCGCGCACGATGGCGTCGTCGAACTCCATCCGGCTTCCGCCTTTCACGACGGCGAAGCCGTTGATCCAGGCGTCCGTCGCCGCGGGGATGATGGTCACGTCGGTGCACTTGCCGACCGCCATGAGGATGCGTCCCACGTTGGGATCGGCGCCGTGCACCATCGTCTTGATGAGCGGGGAGTTCACGAGACTCTTCGCGACGCGCCGCGCCTCCGTGTCGTCCTTGGCGCCGCGCACGGTCACGCGCAGCAGATGCTCGGCCCCTTCGCCGTCGCGGGCGAGGGTCTCGGTCATGCGGATGCAGCCGGCGGTGAGGGCGGCAAAGAACGCCGTCTCGTCGACGGGGCCGGCGAGTCCGCTCGCGAGTATCGCGCAGGTGTCGCTCGTGCTCGTGTCGGTGTCCACGGAGAGCATGTTGAAACTCACGTCGGCCGCGGCGCGCAGCATGCGGTCGAGCGTGGGCGCATCGAAGGCGGCGTCGGTGAAGATGTAGGCCAGCATCGTCGCCATGTTGGGCTCGATCATGCCGGAGCCCTTGGCCACCCAGGTGATGGTCGCCGCACCCACGGAGATGCTCAGCGCCTTGGGGTGCGTGTCGGTGGTCATGATCCCCTCCGCGCCGACGAGCGGATCGGACTGCAGGTCGGCCGCCATGCCGACGATGCCGGTCTCGATCTTCTCGATGGGGAGGGGTACGCCGATGACGCCGGTGGAGCTCACGAGCACGGCATCGGCGCTGGTGCCGAGTTCGGCGGCGGCCGCGGCGGCCATGCGGCGCGCGTTGGCGATGCCGGCCTCGCCCGTGGCGACGTTGCTCACCTTGCTGTTGGCGACGATGGCGCGCAGCCGGCCGAGCTTGATCGTTTCGCGGCCGAGGATGATCGGCGCACCGGGGAACTGGTTGCGCGTGAAGATCGCGGCGGCCGCGCAGTCCACCTCGGAGGCGAAGAGCGTGAGGTCGCGCGCGGCCGGCTTGAGGCCGACGTTGCGGCTGGCGCAGCGGAAGCCGCGCGGGAAGACGGGCGTATCGTGGAAGTTCACTTATCGTCGGCGTTGCGGGAGCCGTAAGATATGCGGGCCGCATGGCCGGAGCGAATGTCGTAGCTTACGGAAGCGTCCGCGGCGCGGCGCACCAACTCGACGGAGGGACGAACGTGGACCTGTCGATCGTCGGCATGAACTTCCTCTACGCGGTCCTTGGCGTGGTGCTCATGTTCGTGAGCTACCGCGTGATCGACCGGCTCACGCCGGAAGTGAATTTCCCGGACGAACTCAAGAAGGGGAACGTGGCGGTGGCGATCTTCATCGCCGCGCTGTTCCTCGCCATCGCCCTGATCATCGGCCGCGCGCTGAACTGACCGCCGTGCGCGCCCTCCGCTGGCTGCTGTTCCTCGCCGTCGCCGCCCCGCTCG
>CAIRBD010000471.1 GCA_903876745.1 uncultured Gemmatimonadota bacterium | reverse complement strand
TGCCTCCTCCGACCTGCGCTCGATGGCGCGCGAGCTGTTCCCGCATGCGCTCGAGCACCTCACGATGGCGGAGGCCCTTCGCGAACTCGCGGAGTTGCAACCGCACGACGCTCCCGCCACGACGATCGACGCCGACGAAGCCGTCACGCTGCCTCTTCCAGCCTCGGTCGCACTCTATCGTGTGGCGCAGGAAGCGCTGCACAATGCGCGCAAGCACAGCAAGGCGCTGCACATCGCGTGTACGCTGTCGCACTTCCGCGGGTGGGTGGAACTCACCATCACCGACGACGGCGTGGGGTTCACGTCGGATGAACGGTCGCCGCGCTCCTTCGGCCTGCGCACCGTGCGTGAGCGCGTCACGGCTGTCGGCGGCACGATGGAGATCCAGAGCCCGTTCGACGGTGCGGGCTCGCGCATCGTGGCACGGGTGCCCGGACCGTGAAACACGCCGGGTTGCCGCATACGCGGGTGGTGATCGCCGAGGACCATGCGGTGGTCGCCGAGGGGATCGAGCACGTGCTCATGCCGTATTTCACGATCGTCGGCCGCGTGCATCGCCTGCGCGATCTGCTTGCGGTGCTGCACGATCGCCGCCCCGACGTGGCGGTGCTCGACATCTCGTTCGGGGCGGAGTCGTCGCTGCCGTTGATGCGGCGCGCAACGACCGAGCTCGCGCTCCCCACGCGTTTCGTGATGCTCACGGCGCACGAGTCGCGCGCGCTCGCCACGGCGTCGTTCGAGGCGGGCGCCCACGGTTTCGTGGTGAAGGGGTCTTCGGGGCAGGATCTCCGGCTCGCCATCGAGGCGGCCGCGGCCGGGCGTCGGTTCACCTCACCGAGCGTCGCGGCGGCTGTGCCAGAAGTGGCGTCGGAGTCGAATGCGGCGCGTTCCCGTGAGCGCGTGGTCGTGGGGGGATTCGCGATGTCGAGGCGGCAGTTGCTGATCCTCACGCGCCTGTCCGCCGGGCAGCCACGCCAGGCGGTGGCGCGTGCGCTTGGCCTCACCGTGAAGGGAGTGGATTACAACATCGCGATGGTGAAGCGGAGCACCGGGGTGAGTTCGCTCATCGGGTTGTTGCGGTGGTTTGCGGAGCATGCGTCAAATGAACCGTGACCGAGGATGAACTGTCATCCATGAAGACCTTTCTCCGCTCGCTCTCAGGCATCGCGCTCGTCGTTTTCTCTGCGCTTCCTCTGTGCGGCCAATCGACGACTCTCCGTGTGGTCGATGCCGCGGGTCGTCCGATTGCCTTTGCCACCGTCTCAATCGAAGGGTTGCCGCCGCTCCTAGTCGACGCGAGCGGAAACGTGGCTTTGACGGCTGGCAGGAACGCCGCCTTGAAGATCACAGTACGCCGAATCGGCTACGAGCCATGGTTCGGCCGCGTCGCGGTCGCCGACACAGCATCGCTCACCACGGTTCATCTTCGTGCGTTGCCTCAAACGCTCGCCGAAGTGCGGATCGCGGACTCGACTACCGGACCTTCGCTCCATCTCGCGGGCTTCTATCGCCGGGCGCTCGACCGGCAACGCGGCCTCGGAAGCGGTGTGTTCATCACTCCCGAGGAGATCGATGCTCGCAACTCGATCAAGCTGTCACAGCTTTTCCAGGGATTGAACGGGCTCCGCCTCAAGCAAGTCGCCGAAGGGCGATACGTCCCACTCGGGCAGGGCGGCC
>CAIRBD010000470.1 GCA_903876745.1 uncultured Gemmatimonadota bacterium | reverse complement strand
CGAGGTTCGCCAGCAGATAGATGGCGATCACCATCAACGTGCCGCCGATGAGCGCGCGCGGCAGGTTGCGGCCGGGATCTTTCACTTCGCCGGCATTGTACGCGAGGTCGGCCCAGCCGTCGAACGCCCAGAGCGTCGAGACCAGCGCGAGCCCGAACATGGGGAGGGTGAAGCTGCCCGCCGGGACCGCCGGCGTGTAGAAGCCCCCGTGCGTCGCCGGTAATCCGATCGCGAAGGCGACCACCACGATGAAGATCAGGCCGCCGTATTTCGCGGCGACCGTCACGTTGCTCACCGTCGCCGCGAACCGCACGCCCACGTAGTTGAACGCGCCCGTGAGTGCGATGGCGCCGGCCGCCGTCCAGCGCACGGCCATCGTGTGCGAGGCCGCGCTGGGATCATTGCCGGTGACGCGGAAGAAGTACTCGGCGAACGTGATCGCGATGGCGCCGAGCGACGCGGCGCGGATCATCACGACCTGTCCCCACCCGAACAGGAACCCCGCCAGCCGTCCCCACCCGTCGCGGCAGAAGACGTAGATGCCGCCCGTGTGCGGCAGCGCGCTGGCGACCTCCGCCATCGTGAGGGCACCGCACAGAGCGAAGACGCCGCCGGCGACCCAGACGGCGATCATCGGCAACGGGCCGGGGAGC
The DNA here is from genome assembly GCA_903876745.1 of uncultured Gemmatimonadota bacterium. Lineage (GTDB taxonomy): Bacteria > Gemmatimonadota > Gemmatimonadetes > Gemmatimonadales > Gemmatimonadaceae > Fen-1231. The sequence goes on along the minus strand of CAIRBD010000470.1, from coordinate 6,229 downwards.
TTGTCGGCGATGCCGGCGGGCGAGCGGAAGATGCCGGAGCCGATCGTGGAGCCGATGACGACGGCGAGCGCGCTCCAGAGCCCGAGCCGGCGCTGGAGCTGGCCGGAGGCGGAGGGGGCCTGCGTGGGTGTTGGCATCGGGAAATGGTACCCGCGCGACGGCGCGGGCGCGAGAGGCGCGGCACCGGTCGCCGTTGAAGTGCGGAGCGCACGGGGCGACCTTTCAGTGCTCATGACCAACCGTCCCGATGGCCGGCGCGTTCGCTGACGCCCTCTTCTGCACCGCTGCCACGGCCGTCGCCGTGATGCAGTGGCTCATCCTGCGCTCCACCTGGCGCGGGATGCATCGGGGCATCGCGCGCGGCAACACCGTGCGCGAATGGATCTTCGCCATCGGCCCCGCGGTCGCGCTGGCGGTGCTGCTCGTCTTCACGTGGCGCGCCATGCACCCGGCCACGATCTCCGTGGACGCGGTGGCACCGTCAGGACCGCGCGCATGAGCGCCCTGCCTCCCCCGCCCCCGGGCGAACTCGCCGAAGCGCCGGCCGCGCCGTCGATCTCGGACACCCGCCCGTTCGCCGCCGACCTCGTGTCGCTCACCAAGCCGCGCATCATCTCGCTGCTGCTCGTGACCACCGTCGCCCCGATGTTCGTCGCCGGCACTCCTTCGTGGCTCACGGTGCTCCTCGTGACCGTGGGCGGATACCTCATGGCGGGCGGGGCGAACGCGGTGAACATGTACCTCGACCGCGACATCGACCACGTGATGGCGCGCACCCGGTTGCGCCCGATCCCGAGCGGGCGGATGACGCCGCGCGCCGTCATGGCGTTCGGCGTGGCGCTGGCGACCGCCTCGGTGTGGCTGCTCGCCTACTTCGTGAACGTGATGACCGCCGCGCTCGCGCTGGCGGGGTTCTATTTCTACGTCTTCATCTATACGCGCTGGCTCAAACGCAACTCGCCCCAGAACATCGTGATCGGCGGCGCGGCCGGGGCCTTCCCTCCCCTCGTGGGCTGGGCGGCGGTGACGGGGCGCGTGGACCTCGCGTCGCTCTATCTCTTCCTCATCGTCTTCTACTGGACGCCGCCGCACTTCTGGGCGCTCGCGCTGAACAAGCAGCGCGACTACGGCAACGCGGGCGTGCCGATGGCGCCGCTGGTGTGGGGCGAACGCGAGACGATCGACCAGATGCTCTGGTACTCGATCCTGCTCATCGCGCTCACGCTGCTGCCGGTGTGCTTCGGCGTGTTCGGCGTGTGGTACCTCGCCTCGGCCGTCGTGCTGGGCGGGCTCTTCCTGAAGGGCGCTGTGCAGATCCGCCTGGAGCGCGACACGGGCAACTGGGTGCGGCCGTCGTGGTGGCTGTACAAGTACTCGCTGTTGTACCTCGCGCTGCTCTTCCTCGCGATGGCGGTGGACCGGCACGTGCGGTGATGCCGCGGTGCCGCCGGGCATGCACCACAGCTCGGCGAGCATCCATGAACAGCAGAACCGCGGAAACATGCGGAGAACGACGGCGGAAACGGCGCGGAGACTGCCACTTCTTTGGGAACGACAGCCCTCGACTCGGGCTGTCGTTCCCATTTTCGTTGTCGTCTCCGCGTTGCTCCGGCAGTCCTCCGCGTAGTTCCGCGGTTCCGCTGTTGCTGTTGCTATTCCCTGCCTTAGCTCGGCCGCCGCCCCGTGAACCGGTACACCACGACGCCCACCGCCAGCATCGCCGTGCCCACGAGCGACATCTGCAGCGCCGACACATACGCGCTCACGATGCCCACGACGGCACAGGCCACGAAGAACGCCGGCATCCACGGGTAGCCGAGCACGCGGTATGGCCGCGGGAGTTCCGGCCGCGTGCGGCGCAGCACGAACACGCTCGCCGCGCCAAGCCCGAAGAAGATCCAGTCGGCGAACACCACGCCCGAGAGCAGCGTGCCGATCTGCCCGCGCGTCGCGAACAGCAGCACGAGCGACCATCCGCCGAGCATCAACAGCGCGACGTGGGGCGACCCGAAGCGCGGATGCACCTTCGCGGCCGACGCGACGAACGCGCCGTCCTTGCCCAGCGCATACAGCACGCGCGCGTTCGTGAGCAGCGCCACGTTCACGAAGCCGAAGATGGAGAGCATCGCGGCGATGGTGATGGCCGTGGCCCCCTTGGTGCCGACGAAGCGCTGCGCCGCGTCGGCGGCGACGGCCTGACTCGTTGCCACGCCGTCGCGGCCGAGCGCCTTGAGATAGACGAGGTTCGCGCCGAGGTAGATGGCGATGACGATGGCGATGCCGATGAACAGCGCGCGCGGCAGCGTGCGCGCGGGATCGCGGATCTCGCCGGCCACCATGTTCGTCTGCTGCCAGCCGCCGATCGTGAAGAGCACGGCGACGAAGGCGGCCGCGAACCCGCTCGCGAGGGGCGGCGCCACGGGTGCCACCGCGACGGGCTCCGGCGCGCCGACGACGACGAATGCGCCCACCACGATGAGCGCAGCGAGCGCGAAGATCTTCGAGAGTGTGAAGACGTTCGCCGTCACGGTGCCGGGTTTGACACCGAGGTAGTTGGTGACGGTGAGCAGCACGATCGTCAGCGCGGCCACGCCGATGCGGCCGCCCACCACGTCGAGTGGCACGAACCGCTCGAGATAGCCCGCGAATCCCATCGCCACGGCGGCGATGGCGCCGCTCGCGATCATGAGCAGCGTCATCCAGCCGAGCAGGAAGGCGGGGAGCCTACCGAACGCTTCGCGCACATACACGTACGCGCCGCCGGCCTCCGGCATCATCGCGCCGAGCTCGGCATACGTGAGTGCACCGGCGAGGGCGACGACGCCGCCGAGCGTCCACACGCCCAGCACCCACCCCGCGGTCGGCAGGGCGCGCGCCGTCTCGGCGGGCGTGAAGAAGATGCCGCTGCCGATGATGCCGCCCACGACCAGCAGCGCGGCCGAGAAGAGGCCCAGCTCCCTGCGCAACGTCGTCACGAGCGGCACTCCCGCGTGGGCCGCGCGCCGCGGCCGTGAACCCGCGTCAGACGACGAACAGGTCGGTCTGGATGATCTCGGGCGTGATGATCAGGCCGTCGTCACCGATGAACCCGTTCACCTCGGTGCGCACACCGATGTCGCCGGGCAGGTACACGCCCGGCTCGATGGAGAAGCCGACACCCTTGATGAGCACGCGCTCCTCGCGCGTCTCGAGGTTGTCGAGATTCGGTCCGGAGCCGTGCAGTGCGCGCTCGTCGATGGAGTGGCCGGTGCGGTGCGTGAAGAACGCGCCGTAGCCGGCGCGCTCGATGACGCCGCGCGAGGCGTCGTCGGCGTCGGCGCCACTCGGGGACGTTCCGGCGGCGAGCCGCGTGCGGATGAGGTCGATGGCCGCGTCGCGCGCGTCGCGCACGATCGTCCACACCTCACGGAGCTTGGGCGACGGCTCGCCGATGCACCCCATCCACGTCTGGTCGGCGTAGATGCCGCCGGGTTCGGTGGCCCAGAGGTCGATGAGGATCGTGTCGCCCATCGTGAGGAGCCGCGGATGCTCGGCGCTCGGCTCGTAGTGCGGATTGGCGGCGTTCTCGCTGGCCGAGACGTTGGGGCCGTGGTCGGTGAAGAGGCCGTGCCGGACGAACTCGTCGCGGATCCAATCGTTGAGTTCGTGTTCGTGCAGCGGTTCGCCGGCGCGCACGGCCGTACCGGCGCGCGTGAACGCTTCGCGCGCGATGCGCGCGATGATCTCGGCCGCGCGGCGGTGCGAGGCGAGGTGCTCGGGCGTCCACGCGGCGAAGAAACGCGAGACGAGGTCGGCTGAGGTCATGACGGTGGCGCCGGTCGCGCGCACCATCTCGATGACGCCCGCCGGCACGCGATCGACGACGGGCACGGCATCGCCCGGCGAGTACTCCATCAGGACGCGCTTGCCCGCGACGAGCGAGGCCACCTCGGCTTCGAACGAGCGCCACGAGGCGTAGATGCGGCGCTCCCACGACGGTGGCCAGTGCACCCACTCGCCCTGTTCGATGGCGTGCGTGATGGCGACCGGCGTGCCGACCGCGGGCACCCACGCGAACACACGGCGCGAGGCGAGCCCTTCGAGCCGCAGCAGCGTCGCGGCGATGGGGTTCGACTTGCGGAAGTCATACAGCAGCCAGCCGTCCGCGCCGGCGGCGGCGATGGCGCGCTGGAACTCGGGCAACCCCTGGACGTCGAGCACGAAGCCTCCGTAGCGCTCAGCGAGCGCCGATCGGGCGCCATTCGGCGCGCCATTCACACGTTCGTTCACCGCGGCTCGCACAGCGCACCTGATCCACCGCGCCGACGCCGCCGACCAGCAGTTGCATCAGTTCCCGCAGCGCCGCCTCGTAGTACGCGCATCCCGCCTGCCGCGGCGCGACGTCGAGCGTGACCGACTCGCGCACCTCGAGGAGGATCGTGGACCCCACGCGGCGCACCGCGCCGGCGAGATATCGGGCGCTGACGCGCCGCGCGTGCCGGAGCGCGATAGGGCGCGCGAGGATCGCCGGCAGCAACAGCATGAGCCGCCGCGTCATGGGCGAGATGGTCTTGTAGGCCTGCCGGGCAAGCCCCCGCCCGGCTTCGCGGAAGACCGCCTCGGCGTCCGGGCGCCGCCCGATGAGCTTCGCGAGGGCGACCGCTTCGTCGAAGGTGGGGCGCTGGTTGCGCTTGACGGCATCGGCGTAGCGCTTGATCTGCGCGAGGACGGTATCGCTGAGGCCGAGGCGTTTATTGCGGAGCTCGTGCACGAACTCGGTATCGAGCTCGCCCGTCGGGAGGTCGACCGTTCGGACGGCCTCGAGGAGGCTGAGCGGCAGGAGCGGGTCGACGGTGGCGGGTGGCATCGGTGCGGAGAAACGTGACGGATTCTTGGGTGCGACCAAGTTACGTCGGCGCGCGCGGTGCGACCAGTTGCGCGCGCCCGGCACGCGCCGCGGCAGCGCCCGTCGTGCTTTCGTTTCGTCTGCGTGGCGGCTACTCTCCACGAGTATCAACCGCCACTCTTCCCCCGCCGGAGACCGACGCCATCGACCAGGCCATGATGATGCGCGGGCTCGTCGGTGCGCTGGTGGCCGGCCTCGTGACGGCGCGCGGCCGTGCCACCGGATCGCTGAGCCCCAAGGGGCAGGCGTCCGCGTTCTTGCTCGGCGTGCTGGCCACGGCGGCCGGATGGGGCTTCGCGGCGTCGCTCGTGACGTTCTACGTGGCCGCTGAAGCGCTCACACGATGGCGCGCGGAAGAGAAAGCGCGCCGTACGATCGCCGCCGTCCCGCAGACGGCGGAACGCAACTCGACCCAGGTGTTCGCGAATGGCGCGTTCTTCACGGCGTTCGCCCTCTACGCGCTGCACCATCCGAACCCCCGGTGGCGGTTCGCCGCGCTCGGAGCGCTCGCGGCCGCGTCGGCCGATACGTGGGCGACGGAGGTCGGCACCTTCTTGGGCAACGCGCCCCGATCGGTCGTGACGTGGAGCGTCCTCGCGCCGGGGATGAGCGGCGGCATCAGCGGCGCCGGCACGCTCGCGTCGGTGGGCGGCGCTCTCCTCGTGGCCATCACGGGCGCATTCACGGCGGACCTTCGCGACTGGCGCGCCGTGGCTGTGCTCACGCTCGCCGGCGTGCTCGGCGCCCTCGCCGATTCCGTGGCCGGGGCGACGGTGCAGTCGAAGCGCTGGTGCGATCGCTGCCGGGAATGGACGGAGCGCCGCGTGCACCCGTGCGGCTACCGCACCAAGCACCGGCTGGGGATGGTGTGGCTCACGAACGATCTCGTGAACTTCATCTGCACGGCGAGCGGCGCGGTGGCGGCCATCGTCCTCGCGCGACTCTTCTACGTTCCGTCATGACCGCCGCGCCCCCCGTGGACCCCGCCGGATTCCGCCGCGCGCTCGCGAGTTTCGCGAGCGGGGTGACGGTCGTCGCCGTCTGCGACGCCGACGGCGTGGACCACGGCATGACGGTGAGCGCCTTCTGCTCGGTGAGCCTGATGCCGCCGCTCGTCCTCGTGTGCATCGACCACGCCGCCACGTGCGCCCCGCGCATCGCCGCGGCCTCGCATCTCGGCATCAGCGTGCTCGGGGCCGCGCAGTCGGCGCTCTCGAACCGGTTCGCCGATCCCGGCGCGGACCGCTTCGACGGCGTACCGGTGGTGCGCGGCGCGACCGGCGCGCCGCTGCTCGCGGGCGCGATCGCGCACCTCGAGTGCCGCATTTCCTCCCGGCACGATGG
>CAIRBD010000469.1 GCA_903876745.1 uncultured Gemmatimonadota bacterium | reverse complement strand
CCCGAGACGAGACGCGCCGCGACCGTCGCGGCGAGCACTTCCGGATTGTAGTTGGCGTAGGCGTCGCCCTCGAGCACGAGCACCACATCGGCGCCGTGCGCGGCGAGCTTCGGCGCGAGCGCCGCGATGCCGGGGGCGCCCGCGAGCATCGCGTGCACCTGCCCACCCGTCTGGTCGGCCACGCGGCGTGCCGCGGTGACCGCTTCGAGACCCGCGCGGCGAAGCTCGCCCAGGCGCGTCTCGGCGAATGCGAAGACGTTCGACATTAGAGTACCTTCGCCTCTTCCTTGAGGAGTCGCACCAGCTCGGGCACCGCGTCCTTCCCCTCGCCGATGATGCGCCCCGCGGCGCGCTCAGCGGGCAGTTCGAGCTTCTCCATCACATAGCGCTGCTCGCCGAGCTGCGCCGGCTTGATCTCGAGCGGCTTCTTCTTGGCGGCCATGATCCCCTTGAGCGACGGATAGCGCGGACGCGCGATCCCTTCGTCGATGGTGACCACGGCCGGGAGCGACGTCTCCACCAGCTCGAACGCGCCTTCGAGTTCGCGCCGCGCCTTCACGGTGCCGTTCTCGACGTCGAGCTTGCTGATCGCACTCACGACCGGCATGCCCAGCAACTCGGCCGTGAGCACGCCCGTCGAGCGGTTCTGCGTGTCCACCGCCATGCGGCCGAACATCACGAGGTCGTAGCCGCCGGCGCCGATCTCCGCCGCGAGCGCGCTCGCCACGGCGTACGCGTCGGCCACCGGCGCGTCGTGCTTGAGATGCACGGCCTTGTGCGCGCCGATCGACAGCGCCTTGCGCAGCGTCTCCTGCACGTTGTCGGCGCCAAGCGAGATCACGGTGACCTCGCCCGCGCCGAGCTTCTCGGTGATCTGGACGGCGACCTCGACGGCGTACCCGTCGAAGTCACTCATGTCGAATTTGAGCCCCGATTCGTCGACGGCCATGCCGGACGGAGCGATCTTGAAGCGGACTTCCATGTCGGGAACCCGCTTGATGCACACGGCAATTTTCACCGTGATAACCCTCGGTTTGGGACCAGTGGAAATTAGCGCCGGGGAAGGATTTCTAGAAGCGGGTTAACGGTTGACCGTTAACCGTTAACGGTCAACCGTCAACCCGCTGTCTCTCCTGTCTCCCACGGCCTTCAACCAGATCCCCGAGAGTACGCAATAGCCCAGCCCCGCGACTGCCCACCCCCTTGGCACCCCTCCCGTAACCGCCAGCGTGGCGCTTGCCGCGCCCAGCGACACCAGCCGGCCCAGCTCCAGCAGCGCGCCCCACTCCTCGCCTTCCAGCAGCCCGCCGATGTTCGTGAGCGTGAGCGCGATGTAGAAGGCGAGCCCGAACGCCTCCGGCATCGGGATCGTGTTCGCGATCGCGAGCACTTGAACCGCCGCGATGAGGGTGATCACGAACTGCGTGAACGCGTACCACGTCACGCCGCGCGACACCGGCGGGTCGAACTTCCGGGGATTGTCCGCGGTGAACAGCGCGCCGTGCTCGTCGGGCACATCGTCGGGCCGCCACGACGGCGGGCCGAACACCACCTTGAGCTTTTTGCGCCATCCGTGCGTGCGGCGCGCCGTCCGGAAGATCTCCACGAACACATGGATGTTCGCCCAGAGCGGATTCCAGCTCGCCAGCGGGTGCGTGAGCCCGTACACCGGTTCCGCCTCTTCCACCGTGAACGTGCCGTGCAGCCGGTCCCACGTGATGAACACGCCCGCATAATTGCGGTCGATGTACTGCAGGTTCACCGCGTGGTGCACGCGATGATGGCTCGGCGTGTTCATCACCGTCTCGGTGAACCACCCGAGCTTGCCCACGGCGCGCGTGTGGATCCAGAACTGGTAGACGAGGTTGATCGCGTTGCAGGCGACGAACATCTGCCACGGCACGCCCATCACGGCGAGCGGGATGTAGAACACCCACGTCATCAGCCCGCCGAGCGCCGTCTGCCGCAGGGCGACGGGGAGGTTGTACTCCTCGCTCGAATGGTGCACCACGTGCCCGGCCCACAGCACGTGCACCTCGTGCGACATGCGGTGACTCCAGTAATACGCATAGTCCACCAACACGAACACCACGCTCCACGCGAGGAACGGCCGCGCGTTCACGCCGAACCACGGGAATCCGCTCATACTGTAGAACGGCGCGCCGTCGTCCCACCCTGGGAGCGCGACGAAGCGCTGCACCGCGAACCGGTCCGCCACCCAGATATAGAGGCCGAGGGTGACGACCTTGAAGAACACCCCGGCCAGCTGGCTGATCGTGCCCAGGCTGAGGTCGGAGATCGCGTCGTTGAGACGCACGAGCTTCCGCCCGGACACGCGCTGATACAGCAGCTCGATGCCGATGAGAACGAAGAAGAGCGGGATCGACGCCTGGATGATGGACATCAGCGGCCGTGCATTGGAGACGCTATCTTAGGGCAGGTTCCGAATACTCAACAATAATGACGGGTTCCCCCGGATGACCGACAGCTCGACCGCCGGCAAAGGCCGCCCCTCCGCCGTCGTCACCGGCGCCACCGCCGGCATCGGCAAGGTGTTTGCCCAGCAGCTCGCCGCCCAGGGGCACGACCTCGTGCTCGTCGCCCGCGACGCGGCCCGGCTGCAGGCGCTCTGCGACGAACTCTCCCTGCAGTACGGCATCAACGCCGAACTCATCGCGGCCGATCTCTCGCGCGACGAGGGGATGCGGCGCGTGGGCGAGCGCATCGCGCAGATGGGATCGCTCGTGATGCTCGTCAACAACGCGGGCTTCGGCACCAAGGGCAAACTCGCCAACCGCCCGCTCGCCGAGCAGGCCACGATGCTCGAGCTGCACGTGATGGCCCCGATGCTGCTCACGCGCGCCGCGCTGCCCGGGATGCTCGCGCGCAAACGCGGCCGGGTGATCAACGTGGCGTCGGTGGCGAGCTTCGTGTACGGCGCGGGGAACGTGAACTACTGCGCCACCAAGGCGTACCTGCGCGTGTTCAGTCTGGCCCTCGAGGAGGAACTGCGCGGCACCGGTGTGCACGTGCAGGCGCTCTGCCCGGGCTTCACGCACACCGAGTTCCACGATCGCGGCGGGATGAGCAAGTCGAGCATCCCGAGCTTCCTCTGGCTGAGCGCCGAGCGCGTGGTGCGGGAGTCGCTCGAGCAGGCGGCGGCGGGCACGAAGGTGGTGTGCATCCCGAGCAAGCGGTACAAGTTCCTGGTGTTCTGCGTGCGGGCGTTGCCGGAGTGGATGCTCGGGTTCGCGCGGTCGCGGTACGGGAAAGTGCGGACGTAACTCGTTCGATCACACGAACGGCGATGAGCGGGGCAGCGCCCGAGTCGCCAAAGGACGGAAATGCGCGCTAGTCGGCTCGGACTCGCCGCAGCCCTCGCCATCGGGCTCGGCGCGGCGTCTCGTCCCGCCGCCGCGCAACGGACGACGCTCGCCGTGCTCGATGCCGGCGGCCAGCCCGTCCCCTTCGCCGTCGTGAGCGTCGATGGCGGACGCGTCCAGATCGTCGATCCCGACGGCCGGCTCGCGCTCTCCGTGGCGGCCGGCAGCAAAGTGAAGCTCGCTGTGCGCCGTATCGGGTTCCGGCCGTGGGAGAGTACGGTCACGCTCGGCGCCGACTCGCTGCTCGCCGTGCGCCTCGAGCGGCTCTCGCAGAAGCTCGACACGATGCGCATCACCGAGCGCGCCGGCACGCCCAACCTGATGCTCGCCACCTTCTATCAGCGCGCCCTCGACCGGCAGCGCGGACTCGGCACGGGCGTGTTCATCACGCCCGAGGAGATCGAGAAACGCGACCCGTCTGACATCGCGCAGCTGTTCACGAATCAGCCGAGCGTGCGGCTCGCGCAGGCCTACCCGGGGCACTACACGGCGCGCGGCGCGAACAGCACGTGCGACATGACGGTGCTCGTCGACGGGCAAGTGGCGAACCGGTCGCCACTCGGCGGAGGAAAAGGGATGTCCATCGCGCCGCGGCCGGCGATGAACAATGGGCGCGTGAGCGCCGATGACCTGTCGCGATTCACGCTCGAAGACGTCGAGGCCGACAACGTCGCCGCCATCGAGATCTACGCCCGCGGGTCGAGCGTACCCGCGGAACTGCAGGTATCCGATCAAGCCTGCGGCGTGATCGCCATTTGGACGGGCGCGCGGAAATAGAGGTTTCACGCGGCGAAGAGTGAACGGGCCCGCCGATCTCACGATCGGCGGGCCCGTCGGCATTCGGAGCGCTCACCTACTTGAACGCGTTCATCCCCGTCTCCGCCATCCCGATCACCAGCGAGTGCACGTCGTGCGTCCCCTCGTACGTGTACACGCTCTCGAGATTCGCCATGTGCCGCATCGCGGAATACTCGGCGAGGATGCCGTTCGCGCCGAGGAGCCGGCGCGCCTCGCGCGCGATGTCGGAGGCCACGCTCACGTTGTTGCGCTTGGCCACGCTCACCTGCTGCGGCGTGTAGGTGCCGGCGTCCTTCATCCGGCCCAAGTGCAGTGAGAGCAGCTGCCCCTTGATGATCTCGGTGACCATGTCGGCGAGCCGCACCTGCTGGATCTGGAATCCGCCGATCGGCTTGCCGAACATCACGCGCTGCTTGGAGTACGACAGCGCTTCCTCGTAGCACGCGATCGCCGCGCCCATCGCCCCCCACGAGATGCCGTACCGTGCCTGCGTGAGGCACATCAGCGGGCTCTTGAGCCCGCCCGATTTCGGGAGGATGGCGTCGGCAGGAAGATGAACGTCGCTCAGCACGAGTTCGCTTGTCATCGACGCGCGGAGCGAGAGCTTCCCCTTCGTCTCCT
>CAIRBD010000468.1 GCA_903876745.1 uncultured Gemmatimonadota bacterium | reverse complement strand
TCCCGACGCTCGGCATGATGGACATCACGCCGATCATCGCGTACCTGCTGCTGAACCTGCTGCAGTCGTTCCTGCTCCGTCTCTGGTGAGCGGGTTCGTGGTGACGCCGCGCGAGGGCGCCGTGCGCTTCGCCGTGCGCGTGCAGCCGCGCGCGAGCCGCGTGGGTGTCGACGGACTGCACGGCGACGCGATCAAAGTGCGCGTGCACGCCGCACCCGTGGACGGCGCCGCGAACGAGGCGGTGATCGAGGTGATCGCCGACGCGCTCGATGTGGCGAAGCGCGACGTGCGCATCGTGAGCGGCGACAGTTCGCGGTCGAAGGTGGTCGAGGTGCGGGGAGTGAGTGTGGAGGCGGTGCGGGCGTTGGCGGGGTGAGCTGAGCCGGCACGGCGTTCACGGTTGGAGCCGATGGTCGACGACGAACACGCGGGGCAGCAGCCATCCGTCGATGGCCACCACCCCGCGCCCGGTCCTGTTCCGCTCCGCTGTACCGCTCAGGTCAGAACCGGATATCCATACCGCGCTTCGCGTAGATGACGGTGACGACCAGCGCCGCCACCGCGACGATCGCCGCGATGCCCGCCGAGTCGCGGACGCTCCCCACACCGGCGAGCGTCATCCCGCCGTGGATGGCGAGGAAGTTCCACCCCATCGCCAACGCGAACGACACGATCTGTTTGCCTTTCATCGGGTGCACCTCGGTGAGAAATGTCAGAACGCGTACATCACGGAAGCCGCCGCGCCGGTGATGAGGCAGCCGGCGATCTTGACCTGCCATGGGAACGGCATCTTGCCGATGGTCGAGAGGAAGCCGGCACAGCCGATGGCGTCCGCCATCACGGCTCCCTTGAACCGCTCCCAGTTGCTCGTCTCGCGGGCGAACAACGCCATCGCGTTGGGCCCGGAGTAGACCACGCCCCAGTAGCCGGCCGACCCCGCGGTGAGCGATGCCGCAGCGTACACCGCGTCGCTCTGGCCCATGGGCAGGTACGCGGCGGCGTTCGAGGCGCGCGCGATGGCGGCGTCGACGTCGCCCGGCGAGTTGGCGGCGTTCAAGTCGGCGATGAGTGCGTCGAGCACGGCGATCGTGGCGTCGCTGATCTCGTCGTCGGAGCCGGGCGCCGGGGCCGGCGTGAGCGACTCGGCGGGCGCGGCGAACAACGAGAGTGACGGCAACATCGTCTGCTGGCAACGCGGCAGTCGTTCGATGCCCGCACGGCCCGCACGGAGCGCGTCGGCGCGATGCGAGGCGAAGCCGCCCCGCTCGGCCGAGGCGTCGATGTCATTGCCGAGCGCGGCGTACACCCAGGCGCAGTCCCGGGTCATGCGAAAGTATGCCGCTGAATCGTTCTTGCGCACGGCGGCGAGCTGACCGCGCGCGTGATCGAGCAGGCGATTGTGCTCCTCGCCGACCCAGCGGAACTGCGCAGGGACGCGACGGAACGTGGCGGGATCCTCATTGGCGCGCGCGTCGGCGGTGCGCAGGGTGACGACGTCGGCACGGTCCGCGACCGCTGCGGGGCTGACGGGCGTCACGGAAGTCCGCGCGTCGGTGCAGGCGACGAGCGCGCCGCCGATGAGGGCGACCGAGAGGGCGGCGAACACGGCGATTCGATTGGTATGCATGGCGGTGGTTCTCCGTTGCTGGTAGGTGGGGCGTCGCCGAGGGCGCCCCTCCGTCACCAGCAGCGTGCAACGGAGGCGTCGTACATCGCGTGGGCGAGCATCGCCGCGAGCAACGTGCCATCGCGGAGCGCCAGCGCACCGAAGACGAGCCCCGCGGCGAACCGCGCGGCGATGAGTGGCCAGCCTGCGGCGGGCCAGGGAGCGCCCTCGTGCGCGAGGGCGAATGTCAGTGACACGAGCACGACCGACACCCCCGCGCGCACGCGGGGGTCCCTGACGACGCTCGTGAGCAGCACGCCCACGATCGCGGTCATCACACCTCGGAACACCAGCTCTTCCGTCAGGGCGGGAAGGAGCGTGGTGCGCACCAGCGCGTGGGCGCGTTCGCCATTGAACGCCGGGGCACGCGGGCCGGTGCGAGTCGACAAGAGGGCTACGAGAGCGAGGCCGGCGATCGTGAAGCGCATCATCCCAGCGCGCCACCGTCGCCATCGTCGCGCGAACTCGGCGCGGAGCCGCGGGCATCGCATCGCGATGCGGGCGCTCACCGCCGCCGTGCACAGCCAGGCCACGGTCGACCACCATTCCGCGACGGCCGGAGTTGCGCCTGTCGCGACGAACGCTGTGACGGCTCGAACACCGTGCGGTAGAACCGCCGCTCCCGCCGTCCATGCTGCGACGGCGAGCCACACGCGCCACGCGGGCGCAGGCAGGGGTTCGCACCCGAGCCGACTGGTGGTTGTTTGCACGCCTCTCGTTTCCCTCGCCACGAATGCCACGGCGGGATGACGGGCCCACTCCGTGATCGAGGGGCAATGTGCGTGCGAGGGGCGCGGCGTGTGTCATCGGTTTCACGCCGAACGAATCAATATGTCGCCGTCACTCGAGCGTCACTCGGGCCGGATTTGGGAGGGAGGAGGAACTGCTGGGCCGCGGATCTTCGCGGAGCGGTGCGGGCCGGTGCCGGGCGATGCCGCAGGGTGCGCGCGCAGAGGGAGTTTCGCGGATACAGCGACGGACTGGGGGAACTGCGGGTACCGCCGCGGGGGCAAACGGGCGACACCGATTACCTAAGTTCTTGTAGCATTGGTTCTTACACCAAGGCACGCGGATGATCGCGGAACCGTCCCGCACCGTTCCGCGAAAATCCGCGGTCAAGCAGTTCCCTCGCGTCTTGAACCTCCCTACGGCGCACGCGTGGTCCGTGGCGCATCGACCGGCACCTCGACGATCGGCGCGACGCCCGCGCTCCCGAACAGCGCGATCGTGATGCGACCGGCCCGGAACGCCTCGAGGTCGTCGCCGAGCAGGCGGATCGCACCACGCGCCGTGGCCATGTCCGGGCCAAGCACACGACGAATGACGCGGCTGTGCCCTGCACCGCCTTCCGGCGCGGCATCACGCCGGCGCAGCACCACCGCCTGCACCCGCACGGCCTGCGCCCCCGACAATCGGACGTCGTACCGCAGCTCGCTCGTCACGATGTCGAACGTGAAATCGCCGCGCGCCGCGTTCTCAACCGGGCCGGCGCGAACGGTGAAGTGCACCGCTGTCGGTGCGCGCCCTCCGATGAGCGCCGGCGTGCTCGGCGGCGGACGGCGGCGCGCGCCCCCCTGCTCGAACGCGTACGCGTATGCGACGAGTCGCACATCGCTGAACGGACGGCCGAGCAGTTCGATGCCGGTCGGCAGCCCGTCGGACGTGAATCCCGCCGGCATCGTGAGCGCCGGCAGCCCCGTCTGCGCCGAGAGCGCACAGGTCGCGCCGAGCTGGGGATCGCCCACGAGCACCGGTTTGCGCGCGCTCGTGGGATACGCGAGCGCGTCGAGGTGCAGGCTGTCCATGAACGCGATCGTGCGCGCGCGCAGCATCGCCTGACGTGCGAGCATCGTGCGGTGCGCTTCGGAGTCGCGCGCCGTGGCCGTGTCGGCCGACTTGTGGCGCGCCTCGAGCGCTTTGTCGAAGAGCCCCCGCTCGACGATCTCGCCGAGCGACTTCACCGGCGCGCCGCCGGGTCGCGCCAGATAGTCCACGAGGTCGAAGCGCGTTTCGAGGAGGATGGCGCGCGTGCCCGAGATGACCGCGTCGAAGTCGGGCATGTCCACCTCGACGACCTCGGCACCCTGCGCGCGCATCGACCGTGCGGCGGCGCGGATGGTATCGGCCACATCGCCGTCAGCGTCACGGAAGTACGGCTTGAAAATGCCGATGCGGGCGCCGCGCAACGCGTCGGTGCGGAGCGAATCGCGGAAACTCGGCGGCGGGTTGCCGGCGATCGCTTTCGTTTGCGGATCGTTGGGATCGGCACCCACGGTCACGTCGAGCGCGATGGCGAGATCGGTCACGGTGCGCGCGAGCGGACCGGCCACGTCCTGCGTGAGGGCGAGCGGCACGATGCCATCGCGACTCACGGTGCCCTGCGTGGGGCGCAGTCCGAAGAGCGAGCCGAACGCCGCGGGGATGCGGATCGATCCGCAGGTATCGGTGCCCCATCCGACCGCGGCGAAGCTTGCCGCGACCGCCGCGCCGGTGCCACCGCTCGAACCGCCGGGGCAGCGCGAGAGATCATACGGATTGAGCGTCTGCCCTCCAAGCGAACTGACGGACGTGATGCCGCTCGCGAGTTCGTGAAGATTCGTCTTGCCGAGGATCACGGCGCCCGCGTCGCGGAGCTTCTTCACGATGAATGCATCGGCCGTCGGCACGTGCGAGGCCAGCGCGAGCGAGCCGGCGCTCGTGGCGAGATCCTTGGTGTCGTAGTTGTCCTTGAGCACGATGGGGATGCCGTGCATCGGACCGCGCACGTGGCCGCTCTTCCGCTCGGCGTCGAGCGCCGCCGCGTCCGCACGGGCACGCGGGCTGAGCCGGATCATCGCGTTGATCTCGGGACCCGAGTGATCATACGCGGCGATACGGGCGAGATAGGCGTCGGTGAGTTCGACCGAAGTCGTGCGACCGGACGTCATCGCGTTCTGCAGTTGAGTGATCGACTGCTCGGTCGGATCGATGCGCGGCGCGCGCTGCACGGTCTTTGCTTGATCGACGGCGCGCGATTGCGCGTGCGCAGAGAGTGCGGTCAGGACGAACGCGGCGCTGAGCGACAGGTATCGGTGATTCATCGGGGGATCCTCAACTGCGTTGCCGCGGAGTTTTGCGGAGCCGTGCGGGCGGGTTTCGTGCGCCGCCTCGGTAGCCGCGGGACAGGAATTTCGCGGATACTGCAATATTGGGGGAACTGCGCGCGGCTCGGCGAGGTGCGCCCCGCCTCTCGGGACTCGCCATCGCCGGAAATCGGACACCCGCTCGCGACCCGAGCCTTCAGGCGTACATTAAACGAATGCACCTGACTCCCGACCCCCTCTTCCTCACCTTCCAGCTCGCCCTCGCCGGCCGCTACTCGATCGACCGCGAACTCGGCCGCGGGGGAATGGGGGTCGTGTACCTCGCGCGTGAGGTGCATCTCGACCGGCTCGTCGCCATCAAACTGCTCCCGCCCGATAAAGCCCAGCTGCCCGCCCTACGCGACCGCTTTCTGCAGGAAGCGCGGCTCGCCGCCAAGCTCTCGCACCCGAACATCATCCCCATCCACGCCGTCGACGAATCGAGCGGGTTCGTGTACTACGTGATGTCGTACGTGGACGGCGAGACGCTCGCGCAGCGAGTGCGCAGTCGCGGCCCGCTCTCGGCGAGTGACGGCTCGCGCGTGCTGCGCGAAGTGGCCTGGGCGCTCGCGCATGCGCACCGGCACGGCGTCGTGCACCGCGACGTGAAACCCGACAACATCCTCCTCGAGAGCGGGAGCGGCCGCGCCCTCGTCGCGGACTTCGGCATCGCGGCGGCGTTCGGTCCGGCCTCCGAAGACGGCGTGGCCGGCACTCCCGAGTTCATGAGCCCCGAGCAGGCGCTCGGCGGCGAGATCGACGCGCGCAGCGACTTGTACGGATTGGGTGCGACGGCGTTCTACGTGTTCTCCGGACGGTTGCCGTTCGAGGGCAAGACGTCAACTGAGATCCTCGCCAAACAGGTGACTGAGCCGGCACCGCCGCTCGGCTCGCTCGGCATCTCGGTGCCGCGCAAGCTCGCGCATCTCGTTGATCGGTGCCTCGCGAAGGAGCCCGACAGCCGCCCGCAGAGCGCCGACGCGCTCGCCGAGCAGCTCGGCGTTGCGCTCGAGCAGCGACGGGAGTTGCCGGCCGCACTGCGCGCCTTCGTGAAGCGCACCGGGCGCATCGAAGGTGGCGGCAAGCTCATCTACGTCGTGTCGGTGATCCCCCTCTCGCTGCTCGTCGCGGCCGCGGTCGGCGGCGTAGCCGGATTCGCGACGTACGTGGCCGGCATGATGGTCGGGCCGCTGCTGTTCGGCATCGACGCCGCGCGGCGGCTCGGAGCACTCGGCTTCACGCAGGCCGACCTCACGCCTGCGTTCAAAGTGGAGCTCGAGTTGTCGCGCGAGGAGCGTGCGGCGGATTACGCGAGACGGCGCACCTTCGTGGAGTTCATGCTCTCGTCCACGGCACGCGTGTTCGGCACGTTCAGCGCGGTCGCGCTCCCCGTCACGCTCGCCGGCCTGCTCTTCCCCAGCTCGCGACCACTTGCCCAGGCCGCGCTTCCGGTGACCGAGGTATTCGTGATCGGCGCGCTCGCGAGCGGCGTCGCATATCTCGCCGCACTGCAGTTGCGGCGCGACGTCGACACCGAGTTCTGGCAGCGCGTGTGGACCGGCCGGTTCGGGAAGTTCTTCTTCTCCGTCGCGAAGCGCCTGCGCAGCGGACGCACGGTGGCGACCGCGATGACGCACCGCGCCACGGAACTGTCGCTCGGGATGGCGGCCGAGCAGTTGTACGAGAGTCTGCCAAAGGACACGCGGGCGGCGCTGCACGATCTGCCGCCGTTGCTCCGTCGGCTGCAGGCCGACGCGCAGTCGTTGCGGCAGCGGTACGATCAGCTGCAGGAAGCGCTGGCCGAGGCCGGCACCGCCGCGGCGGACGACGCGTACGCCTCCGCGCGCGAGACGCGCGACCTCATCGGCGCGAAACTTGGCGACGCCGTGGGCGCGCTCGAGACGATCCGGCTCAACCTGCTGCGGCTGCACGCGGGATCGGCCACGGTCGAGGGGCTCACGACCCACATCGGGCTCGCAGCGGACGTGAGCGCGGAAGTCGACCGGATGATCGCCGCGCAGGACGAGATGGAAGCGCATTTGCGCTTCCCGGGGATCGCGGAACCCACACCGGTATAGGGGATGAGCGGCTCGCATCCACGCATCGACGTGAAAGACGCGGCGCAGGCCG
This sequence comes from uncultured Gemmatimonadota bacterium, assembly GCA_903876745.1. GTDB lineage: Bacteria > Gemmatimonadota > Gemmatimonadetes > Gemmatimonadales > Gemmatimonadaceae > Fen-1231. The sequence continues at coordinate 732 of CAIRBD010000468.1, read as the reverse complement.
GGTGGTTCGGTGCGCGGGACGAGGGCGCGCTGCCCGTGCGCGCGGGTGACGATCATGTGCAGGCGGGCATGTACGGACACGGAGCTGCGCGGCCAGAGACGGCCGCCGGCGCGGCAAATGCCACCGGCAACGTGTGGATGCGCCGCGCCTGGCGCGTGACGCGTGATCTGGCCCTCGCCCTCGGCACGCTCGTCGCCGCGTCGGCGGGGACCATCGCGGTGGTGGGACCGTCGTTCTGGCGCTCGCAGACCCGCTTCGAGAACACGGGGGCAAAGCTGCGCACCGCGGACGCGTCGCGTCGTTTCGCCCTTCCTGCAGACCCAACGATCACGCCGCTCGTCGCCGGGCGTGCCTTCGCGGCACTTCAGAACCGGAAGAAAAGCACGGCGTCGTTCCCCATGCATCCCGTTCCCGGCGCTGTCACCACGTGGGGGGAGAACCACGTCACGGCGTCGATGTTCCCCACCGCGCGCCCGTCGGCCTTCCTGGGGCCCGATCCGAACAAAGTGCTCGAGGCGACGAAGCAGGGATTCTCGCCGGCGGAACTCGCCTTCCTGCGTGACCTCGCGCACGCGCCCGCGTGGCGCGAGTTCGACCAGGTCGCTCGCGCCCGCGCCGCCGACATGATCGGCGCGGAGCTCGTGCTGCCGTTCCGCGATGACGCGTTCGCCTGGGATCGGCCGCTCATGAAGTTCGCGGGCACCAAGGAGTTCGCGTACGCCGCCGTCTCGC
>CAIRBD010000467.1 GCA_903876745.1 uncultured Gemmatimonadota bacterium | reverse complement strand
GGTCAGGCACAGGTTGTCGAACCCTTTGATCTTGCGATGCAGGTCGGCCTTCACCTGCTCGCGCAGCGACGCGTTGGCGAGATTCTCGAGCAGCTTGCCGTCGGCGGCGTACTTCGGATGGATGCAGGCGTTGAAGCCATTCGCGCCGGCCACGTACAGATACATGTCGGCCTGCACGTCCTGCCCCGCCGCGCGCGCCGAGTCGATCTTGGCGATGGCGACCGGCATCTTCGGCCAGTTCGCCGGACCCGAGGCCTTGAGGTGATACACCTCCACCGGCACCCCCCCGTCCTTGCCCACGCGGATGGCTTCGTCGAGCGCCTCGAGGAACTCATCCCCTTCGTTGCGCATGTGCGTGATGTACACGCCGCCGTACGGCACCATCGCCTTGGCCGTCTCGATCAACTCGCGCGTGCTCGAGTAGCTGTTGGGCGGGTAGATGAGCGCGCTGGCGATGCCGAACGCGCCATCTTCCATTGCATGACGCACCATCTCGCGCATCGCGTCGAGTTCGGCCGCGGTGGCTTCGCCCTGGGCGTAGCCCTTGCCCCACTGTCGTACCGTGCCGCTCCCCACGAACGACCCGACGTTCTGCGACACGCCGCGCCGCTGCATGTGGTCGAGCCACTGCCCGAACCCGTGCGGACCGCTGAACGCCTGCAGCTGCCGCCGCTGCGTGGTGTCGGTGACGTTGGCGAGGATCTTGTCGTTCACCGGCGCCGGCGTATCGCCCTCGCCGAGGATGGCGGTGGTGATCCCCTGCGTCACCATGCTCAACGCACGTCCGTCGCCGAGCAGGAAGTTCTCGTAGGATTGGGCCTGGATGTCGATGAACCCCGGCGCGACCACCATCCCGTGTGCGTCGATGCGGCGTGCCGACGGCGTGCCCGCCAGCATGCCCGCCGGCGCGATGCGCACGATACGGTCGCCGCGCACGGCCACGTCGCCGCGGAACCAGGCGGCACCCGTGCCATCCACGACGCGCCCGTCGGTGATCACCACGTCGTACGGCGCCCCCTGGGCGGCCGCGCCGGGCGACGGCGCTTCCCGTGGTGCGGCACCGGGACGGCAGGCGGTGGCGAGGATGAAGCCTGCGGCCGCGAACGGATGCATCAACTTGCGCACGGGATTCTCCACGGACAGATTTGTATACAAACTCGTACACAAATCTGGCACCCCGTGACCGACACCGCAACTCTCCCCGACGGAACCGTCCTCCGGCCGCTCGTCTCCCACGACGACCGCGCCGCCGCCGTGCGCCTCCAACAGGACACCTGGGGCGCCGATTTCCAGGAGTGCGTGCCGGGCGCCATCTTCATGATCGCCGAGAAGGTCGGCGGCGTCGCCGCAGGCGCCTTCGCCCCCGATGGATCCCTCCTCGCCTTCGTGTTCGGCCTCACTGGCATCAAGGGCGGCGTGCTCGTCCATTGGAGCGACATGCTCGCCGTGCGCCCCGACGCCCGCGGCCGTCGCCTCGGAGAAGCTCTCAAGCAATACCAGCGCGACCGCTGCCGCACCCTCGGCATTGTCACGATGTACTGGACGTTCGATCCCTTCGTCGCCCGCAACGCGCACCTCAATCTCAACCGGTTGGGCGCGACCATCGCCGAGTTCGTTCCCGACATGTACGGCGAGACCGGCAGCGCGGTGCACACACTCGGGACGGACCGGTTCGTGGCGGCCTGGCCCGTGCAGACCGAACCGGTCCCCATGCACCCCGATCCGGCGCGGCTCACCGGCGTCCCTCTCGTCGCCGACGACGGCCTGGCTGCCTTTCGGTACGGCGCCGCACTGCCCGACGCCGAACTCGTCGCCGTGCCCGTCCCCCACGATCTCAAGGCGCTCGTCGCCCTCGACCTCCCGCGCGCCAAGAGCTGGCATCTCTCCGCCCGGCGTGCATTCACGCAGTATCTCGCCAACGGATATCGCGTCACCGCGTTCTTACCGGGGGGCCCGGGGAACGCCCACTATCTGCTCACGAAGGTCGGTCCGCGCTGACAGCAGGGAGAGTCTCCCACTCGCACTCCCCTCCCACTCGCACTCGATCTCGCCCCCTCGCCCCTTGCCCTCCCACTGCCATGCGCCTCGATCAAATCACTCTCAAAGAGCTGCGCCTCCCCCTGAAGGAGCCTTTTCGCATCTCCTCGGGCGCCGTCCACGAACGCCGCATCTTCCTCCTCGAGCTCCGTGACACCAACGGCGCGTCCACATGGAGCGAATGCGTCGCCGGCGAGGCCCCGAACTATTCCAGCGAGTTCATCGACTCGGCTTGGGTGACCATCGCACAGTGCGTGGCGCCGCGCGTGTTCGCCCGCGCCTTCGACCATCCCGGCGACGTGCACGACGAGCTCGAACGCGACTTCCGCGGGCACCAGATGGCGAAGGCCGCCGTCGAGATGGGAATGTGGGCGCTCGCCGCGACCGCGGCCGGTGAACCGCTCGCCCGCTTCATCGGTGGAACACGCACCGAGATCGCCACCGGCATCTCGCTTGGCATCCAGCAGAGCCCGGAGGCGCTCGTCGAGAAGGTGCGCGGCGCGCTCGCCGAAGGGTATCGCAAGGTGAAGATCAAGATCGAACCCGGGCACGACGTCACCTGGCTGCGCGCCGTGCGCGACGCCGTCGGCCCCGAGGCGCACCTCATGGCCGACGCGAACAATGCATATACGCTCGACGACGCCGAGCGACTCGCGGAACTCGACGAGCTGCACCTGATGATGATCGAACAGCCGCTCGCCCACGACGACCTCGTGCGCCACGCCGAGCTCCAGCGGCGGCTGCGCACCCCCGTGTGCCTCGACGAATCGATCACCTCGCTCGACCGCGCGCAGGACATGGTCGCGCTCAGCAGCGGCCGCATCATCAACATCAAGCCGGGGCGCGTCGGTGGCTACGCGAGTTCGCTCGCCATCCACGACTTCTGCCAGAGCAACGGCATCCCCGTGTGGTGCGGCGGGATGCTCGAGAGCGGCGTGGGGCGTGCCTACAACGTGGCGCTCGCATCGCTGCCGAACTTCACGATGCCCGGCGACGTGAGTCCGAGTGCGCGCTATTGGGCGCGCGACATCGTCACGCCCGAGTGGACGATGACCGACGGAATGGTCCGCGTGCCGCTTGATCGCCCGGGACTCGGTGTGGACGTGGACGTCGAGCGCATCGAAGCGCTCACTGTACGCACGCAGGTGCTGCGCCCGTGACGCGCGAACTGCCCTTCACCGAAGGGGAGCGTGAGGCGCTGCGCGCGCTGCGGCGCGACCTGCACGCGCATCCCGAGTTGAGCTGGCAGGAGACGCGCACGCAGCAGACGCTCGAGCGGTTCCTCCGGCAGCACGGCATCACCGACATCGAACCGATCGCTCGCACCGGACTCGTCGCGCGCATCCCGGGGCGCGACGCCTCGGTGCCGCCGGTCGCGCTGCGCGGCGACATCGACGCGCTGCCCATCACCGAGGCGACGGGATTGCCGTTCACCTCGGAGAACCCGGGGGTGATGCACGCCTGCGGACACGACGTGCATGCGTCGTGGGCCGCGGGCGCGGCGCTCCTCCTGGCACGCGATCCCGCACACGCCGAGGTGCGTGTCATCTTCCAGCCGGCCGAGGAAGTCGGCGAAGGCGCGCGCGCCGTGCTCGAGAGCGATGCACTCGAAGGAGTGCGTGCGATCTTCGGCGCGCATGTGGACCGGCGCTTCGCGGTCGGTGAGGTGGTCGCGCAGGCCGGACCGCTCGCGGCGAGCACCGACACGTTCACCATCACGCTGCACGGCGCGGGCGCGCACGGCGCACGGCCGCAGGAATCGGCCGACCCGGTCGTCGGCGCCGCCGAGTTGATCCTCGCGCTCCAGACTATCGTTTCTCGCCGGCTCGACCCTGCTCTTCCGGGTGTCGTCACCGTGGGCACGGTGCACGCGGGCAAGGCATCGAACGTCATTCCCGAGTCGGCCGAGCTCACGGGCACCATCCGCGCCACGACGCCGGAGACGCGCACGCTGCTCGCCGGCGAGATGGAGCGCATCGCGCATGCGGTCGCCGCCACGCACCGACTGCGTGCCACCGTCGTGCTCAGCGAGGGCACGCCGCCTGTCGTGAATGAGACGCGCGCCGCCCTACTCGCCGCGCAGGCTGCGCGCACCGTGCTCGGCGCCGATGCGGTCGTTCCGCTTGGCACGACGAACATGGGTGGGGAGGATTTCGCGTTCTATCTGGAGCGGATGCCCGGATGTTTTCTGCGCGTCGGTGCGCGTGAGCCGGGTGGCGAGGCCACCGCAGCGCATTCACCGCGCTTTCACCCCGACGAAGAATGCCTGTTCATCGGCGCGGCCGTGCTTGCGCAGTGTGCACGGATGGCCGGAGAGACGCTGGCGACCTGAGGCAGCCGGCGCGGGCTACGCGCCGGCTGGTCCCTGCGCGGTGACGACGCTCCCGCGGCGCTTGCGCCGCACCTCGCGCGACCGTGCGAGGTCGGCGATGAACATCGCCTCGGCCGCCGCGCCGATGACCGGATCCTCGATCATCGCGTCGAGTTCGTAGTTGAGCGACACGCCGAGTGGATTGAAATCGGTCGACCCGACGCGTGTCCACCGGCCGTCGATCACCGTCGTCTTGGCGTGCATCATCTCACCACCCCACTCCCAGATGCGCACCTTGTTGCGCAGCAGCCGGTCGTAGTAGCGCCAGGTGAGCCAGTGCAGGCCCACGTGGTCGTACTTGCTCGGCACGAGCAGGCGCACGTCCACGCCGTCCTGCGCCGCACCCGTGAGGGCCTCCACCTCCGCGAACGACGGCACGAAGTACGCGCTGGCGATCCAGATGGAGCGCTGCGCGGCGGCGGCCTGCAAGTGCAGGGAACGGCCCACCCGCAGGCGTCCGGGAACGCCTTCCACGATGCCCACGAGCGACGGCGCGGCCGTTGCCGGATCGAGCTCCCCACCCGTGGTGCCAGGCGCGATCTTGCGTGCCGCCCGGCGTGGACGTTTCTCACCCCCCGCGATGGCCCAGGTCTTCCGGAACGCCGCCGCCAGATCGCGCGCCGCCGCCCCTTCGATGAGCACACAGGTGTCGCGCCAGGGCTGCCGGCGCCTGCGCAGCAGACCGTAGCGCCACTCGTCACCGATGCCGATGCCGCCGGTCACTGCGGCCGTCCCATCGACCACCAGCAGTTTGCGATGGTCGCGCGGGAGCAGCCCGAACCACGCCCGCCAACCCGGCCGGTTGAACACCCGGACCTGGCCGCCCTGCACCGTGATCGGCGCGAAGAATGACAGCGGTGTTCCAAGCCGCCCCACCCAGTCGAGCAGCAGTCGAACACGGACTCCGCGTGCGGCCGCCGAGCAGAGCGCGTCGCAAAAACGACGGCCCGTGGAATCCGGTCGGAAGATGTAGCTCTCCAGATCCACCGAGTGGCGGGCGCCGTCGATCAGGCGGATCATCTCGTCGAACGTCGCGCGGCTGTCCGGGAGCAGCGTGACACGGTTCCCCGCAGTCACGCGCGCCGACGTGACGCGCCAGAGCGCCCGGGCGAACGACGGACCGCCCCCCGGCGCCAGGACCGGCGGCGGCGGCGGCACGGATAGCGCCGCCGGGTCCGGCGCTGGTCGTTGAACCAGTCTCCTGCGTTTGCTCACGTGTGGAGATTGCCTGCCGGGTCTCCCGTGCGAAAGGTCCCGGCCCCACTTGCCCCTGTGCCGCCGGCTAGTGATATCACGGGATGCTCAACATCGACCTCACGGGCAAGCGTGCCCTCGTAGCCGGCGTCGCCGACGACGGCGGATTCGGCTTTGCCATCGCCAAGTGTCTGGCCGAGGCTGGCGCCTCGGTCTGCGTCGGCACCTGGCCACCGGCACTCAACATCCTCCGCAACCTCATCGACCGTGGGAAGATGGACGAGTCGCGCCGCATGGCCGACGGCTCGCTCCTGCAGTTCGAGAAGATCTATCCGCTCGACGCCGCGTACGACACGCTCGCCGACGTCCCCGCCGAGGTGCGCGAGAACAAGCGCTACCGCGACCTCGACGATTTCACGCTCGAAGGGCTGCGGAACGCGCTCGTCGCCGACTTCGGCGAGAAGCCCATCGACATCGTCGTGCACTCGCTCGCCAACGGCCCCGAGGTGAAGAAGCCGTTGATCGAGGTGAGCCGCGCCGGATATCTCGCCGCACTCAGTGTGAGCGCCTACTCGATGATCTCCATGGTGCGGCATCTCGCGCCGATCATGCGTGCCGAGGGCGCGTTCGTGTCGCTGTCGTATCTGGCCGCTGAGCGCGCCGTGCCGGGCTACGGAGGCGGCATGTCGTCGGCCAAGGCGGCGCTGGAAAGCGACACGCGCATCCTCGCGTACGAAGTGGGACGCCGGTACGGGCTGCGCCTGAACACGATCAGCGCGGGTCCCTATGCCTCGCGCGCCGCGAGCGCTGTCGGCATCGTCGAGATATTGGTCGACTACTACTCGGCCAACTCGCCGCTCAAGGCGCCGCTCACCCCCGAAGAAGTCGGGGCGGCCGCGACCTTCATTTGCTCGCCGATGGCCAGCGGGATCACCGGTTCCACGATGTATGTGGACAAGGGGTATCACGCGATGGGCATCGCCGTCGACCGCGGATTCCCTGGAGCGATTTGATCCACAGGACGGCTTGACGAGCCGCTAAATTGCGGATGCCGTCCACGGCCGGACGGACATCCCTATTCACTCGCAGAGGAGCAATGCGCACCAAATCTCGCCTGCGCGGGGTGGTTCTCTCCATCCTGTGCTGTACCGCCGCCTGTTCCAAGAATGCCGACCAGCAGCGGAAGGTGGACCCCAACCTGCCTGCGGTCGTCAACGTGGGCCCTCCCATCCTGCCGAGCGACACCGCCAAGAAGCCGGTGATCCTGCCGGGATGGACACTCGACGATTCACTGCGTTTCCACGCCATGCAGAACTTCGCGCTGCTCGGCGCGATGATGGCGTTCAAGGATCAGCGCAACGTGATGCTCCAGTATCATCCGCAGGCAGAACTCGTTCTGCAGGACTCCACCGTCCGCGGCTCGAAGGATATCTCGGCAGCACTCGTCGAGTTCGCGAAACAGAAGTCCTTGGGTGAGTTCGTTCGCACCACCAAGTCGATGCACGCCAACTGGACGGATTCGACCGTGATCGATTCGGGCACGTACACGATCGAGACGAAGCGCGAGGGCGGGCAGGTCGTGAAGGAGGCGGGGCGCTTCGTCACGGTGTGGCGCGTCCATGCCCCACCGACCGAATGGACGATCTTCCGCGACGAACTCAAGCCTGACCGGAGCGCTCGGAAGACGGTGAAGTAGGCACCTCGCGCGTCATCATCAGCACGGCGCTCACCCCGTCATCGTATTCGCGGACGCCCACACGCTGGAATCCGATGCGTTCGTGAAACGCGACAGACCCGGGATTCGGCGGCCGCAGGTTCACTTCGATGGTGATCCGCGGCCACCGCGCAGCGGCAAACGACGCCAGATCGTCATAGAGGGCGCGGCCCACGCCGCGCCCTCTCGCGCGCTCGGCCACGACGATGCGATCCAGATACAGGAACGAGTCGTAGCGCCCGCTGAACCACTTGTAGTTCTCGCTCCAGTAGTCGAGCCCGGACCGGAGCACGAGAGCGAAGCCGGCGATGCCGGCTTCGTCCTCCCACACGCGGAACCACTCCGCGTGCCGTACCAACCAGTCGAACGGCTCCGCCGAGAGCGCGTTCACGTGCGGTGTGGCGCCGTTGTTCAGCGCCAGCACCGCCGCGTGATCGCGCGCCTCGGCGTCGCGCGTACGGCCGGTCACGCCGCGATCTTGGGCTTCGGCTTCGTGTCGATGGCGGGCAAGCCGTGCTTCTTGAGCAGCTCGTTGTACTTGGCGAGATCGGTGGCGTAGATCTTCTTCATCTTCGTCGTCTGCACGTCGAGCTTGCCAAGCAGCTCGGCGTACACGGCCATCGCCTGCGCGGTGGGCCGTCCCGGCGCCGAACCGACGCTCCCCATCAGCGCCGCGAGCTTGTTGTTCAGCTTGATCGGGTAGTTGAGCGGGTCCTGCCCGCTCTGGTTCTTGATCTGGTACACCTCGGCTTCGACGCCCGTGATGGTCGTCTTCATCGGCGCGCCAGCCGCGGTCAGCTCACCCTTCACGGCATCCGACGGCGCCTTCTTCAGTCGGTCGTCCACCTCGCTCTTCACGTGGCGCATCGAGATGACGGCATCGTTCGCTTCCGAGACCTTGTCACGCAGCTTGATGAGGAACTCGAACTGCGCGAGCTGATCGGCGGCCGTCGCGTCGCTGCGCGGGTCATTGAGCAGTTTGAACGCCTGTGTCTGCGGCGCGCCGCCGCCGATGCGCAGCCGCACCGAATACGTGCCCGCCGGCGCGAGCGGGCCGCGCGTGTCGCCAGCCCACATGATGAGCCCTGGGAACACCGTCGCATCGGGATACCGCAGATTCCACGCGAACGTGTTGAGCCCCGCCTTGTTCGGCACCGTCGGCGGCGGCGGCGCGCGACGCGGGCCGTCCTCTTCGTCAGGCGCCACGGCAGGCAGAGCCGACGAATCCACTTTCGTCGTGAACGACTTGATCAACTGCCCCTTCGCGTCGAGGAACTCGAGCGACACGTCCTGCCCGGGCTTGCTGAGCGTGTAGTACACGATCACGCCGCTCGGCGGATTGGCGCCCACACCGCCGGCGCCCCCGCGGCCACCACCGCCGGCCCCGCGACCGCCGCCCCAATCGATGCGGTAGGTGTCGCGCGGCTTGTACAGATGCGCATCCCTGGCGAGCGTCGTCGGCATCACCTGGCGCAGCGGCGACAGGTCGTCGATCACGTAGAACGACCGCCCGTGCGTCGCGACGATGAGATCGCCGTCCTTGATCGTGATGTCGTGTACCGGCACAATCGGCAGATTCATCCGCAACGACTGCCAGTTGGCGCCGTCGTCGAACGACACCCACGCCCCGCGCTCGGTGCCCGCGTACAGCAATCCCTTGCGCGTCGGATCCTCGCGGATGGCTCTGGTGAACTCGGTCGCCGGGATCCCCTTCACGATCTTCGTCCAGTTCACGCCGTAATCCGTCGTCTTGTAGAGGATGGGCGTGAAGTCGTCCTGCTGGTACCGATTGGCCGCGACGTAAGCCGTGCCGGCGCCAAAATGGCCCGCCTCGATCAGCGAGACGCGCGTGAAGTCGCCGATGTCCTTCGGCGTCACGTTCTTCCACGTCTTGCCGTTGTCCTTCGTCACGTGGATGAGACCGTCATCCGTACCGGCCCAGATCACGCCCTTCATTACGGGTGACTCGGCGATCGTGAAGACGACCCCGTACGTCTCCACGCCCGTCTGGTCTTTCGTGATCGGGCCGCCCGAGGCGCCCAGCGTCTTGGGATCGTTGCGCGCGAGCGCAGGGCTCAGTGTCTGGTAGCTCTGCCCTTCGTCGTGCGTCACGAAGACGTTGCTGCCCCCCACGTACATCGTGTTCGCATCGTGCGGCGAGAACAGGATCGGGAACGTCCACTGGAACTTGTACTTGATGTCCTCCGACGAGATGCCCATCGGGTTGTCGGGCCACGAATTCACGTCACGCGTGAGCCCCGTGCGCATGTCCTTGCGCGTGAGAAGGCCGCCGTAGCTGCCGGCGAACACGATGTCGGGCTTCTTCGGGTTCGACGCGATGTACCCCGACTCGCCGCCGCCGGCCTCCAGCCAGTCGTTGATCGTGATGCCTCCCGGCTTCCGGCTCGGACCGCAGAGCGTGCTGTTGTCCTGCTGCGCGCCGCAGATCTGGTAGGGGAAGTGGTTCGTCGTCGTGACGTGATAGAACTGTGCCGTGGCAAAACTCTCCGCCGTCCAGGTCCTTCCGCCATTCACCGACACGTTGGCGCCGCCGTCGTTCGCCTGTACCATGCGGTTCTGGTCGTTCGCCGCGATCCACAGATCGTGGTTGTCGCCGTGCGGCACCTGGATGTTCTGCGGGAACGTCTTGCCGCCGTCGCGTGACCGGAACCACGACACGTTCAGCGCGTACACGATGTTCGAATCTTTCGGGTCGGCGACGATCTTCGAGTAGTACCACGCGCGTTGCCTCAGCTTGCGTTCGCTGTTCGTGCGCGTCCACGTCGTGCCGGCATCGTCGGAGCGATACACACCGCCCGAATCGGCTTCGATGAGCGCCCACACCCGCGATGATTTCGCGGCCGACACGGCGATCCCGACCTTGCCCCAGAGTCCGGTCGGCAGTCCCGCGCTCGCCGTGATCTCCTTCCACGTGTCGCCGCCGTCGGTGCTCTTGAACAGGCCGCCGCCCGGGCCGCCCGAGTTCAGCGACCACGGTGTGCGGTACGCGTGCCAGAACGCGGCGTACAGCACGTTCGGATCGTTCGGGTCGAGGACGAGTTCCGAGACGCCGGTCGCGTCGTTGCGATAGAGCACTTTCTTCCACGTCTTGCCGCCGTCCGTCGTCTTGAACACGCCGCGCTGCTCGTTCGTGCCGAATGCGTGGCCGAGTACACCGAGCCACACGATGTCGGGGTTCGTCGGATGGATCTTCACGCTCTTCACGTGGTTCTTCGGATCGAAAAAGTCGATCTTCGTCCACGTCTTCGCGGCGTCCTTCGACACCCAGATGCCGTCGCCAGGCGCCGCGTTGCCGCGGATGTCACCCTCACCGCCTGCCGCCCACACGATATCGGGATTCGAGGCGCTCACCGCGAGCGCGCCGATCGTCCCGCCGAAATACTTGTCGGTCACGGGCTGCCAGCTCAGACCGCCGTCGGTGGTCTTGAACACGCCGCCGCCGGTCGTGCCCATGTAGTACTCGTTGATGCGCGCAGACGAACCCGCGACGGCCACAGAGCGGCCTCCGCGGTAGGGTCCGATCTCGCGCCACCGCATGCCAGCAAAGGCTGCGGTGTCGATGGTTTGGGCCATGGCCGACGCGCCGAGCACAAGACTGGCGAGTGCCGGCACGATGACGCGGTGAACGATGGCGTGGACTTTCACGTCTTTCCTCCATGGTGGGCGATCGTCTCGTGCCGCCCCGTCGTTCCGGCAGCGCCCGAGCCCTACATTTATAGCGATTCTACCAGCCGGTCGCACCCACGCCGGCAAATGCCCCGAGGTCATCGTGCGCCGTTCCGCCTCTTTACTCGTCCTCTCCACCCTGCTACTCGCAGCGTGCCGCCAGGGGACGCCCTCGACCCCAGGCACCGCGTCGCTCGACGACGCCACGCGGCTACCCACGGGCCGCACGCTCGATCCGGCGGGAACGGCGGCCGAGCTCGGCTCGATGCCGCTCGCCATGGTGCCATCACCCGATGGCCGGTACCTCGCCGTGCTCCTGAACGGTTACCGTGAGCAGGGTGTCCAGATCGTCGACCGCTCTACGGGACACGTCACCCAGACGTTGCCGCAGGCCGCGGCCTTCCTCGGCCTCGCCTTCTCGCCCGACGGCAGCACGCTCTACGCTTCAGGCGGCAACCAGGACGTCGTCTACCGGTACGCCTGGAAGGACGGCCGCGCCGCACTCACCGACAGTCTCGTGCTCGGCATCAAGAACCCCCGCACCGGCGGCATGCGCTATCCGGGTGGCCTCGCGCCGTCTCCGGACGGCAAACTGCTCTACGTCGCCGAGAACCTCGCCGACTCGCTCGCCGTCATCGACCTCGCGAGCGGCCGCGTCGTGCAGCGCCTCGCCACCGAGCGCTGGCCGTACGGTGTCGCCGTCGCCGCGTCTGGCGCCGTGTACGTCTCGGCGTGGGGCGGCACGACCGTGTCGGTGTTCACACCCGGCGCTCCGGCGCTCGTCGCCGCCACGCGCATCCGCGTGGGACGGCATCCCTCGGCCCTGCTGCTGAACGCCGGCGGCACGCGCCTCTTCGTCGCCTCGGGCAGCACCGATCGCGTGGCCGTCGTCGACACCAAGCAGCGCCGCGTCATCAGCGAGATCCTCGATACCCCGCCCGGCGGCCCGGGCGAGGGCAGCACACCCAACGCGCTCGCGCTCTCCGCCGACGGCACCCGCCTCTTCATTGCCGAAGCCGACAACAACGCCGTCGCGCTCGTCGACCTCACGCCGGCGTCCTCGGGCCTCGCCACCGCGCAGGGGGACGACCGCGTGAAGGGACGCGTGCCCACGCAGTGGTATCCCACCGCCGTGTTCGCACGCGGCGACTCGCTCGTCGTACTCACAGGAAAGGGTAAGGGGACGACCACCAATCGCACCGGCCCGCAGCCGAACCGCGGTCGCGCCGATGACGGCTTCGACCAGAAGCAGTACACCCTCGGTCAGACCTCCGGCAGCGTCGTCACGTCGGCGCTCGCGCGCGCTTCCGGGGCGGAACTCGATGCGCTCTCGGCGCGTGTCGCGCACGCCAATCGCTGGGGCGAGGCGCGCCTCGACCCCAAGCTGCCGCCCTTCGAACACGTCATTTACATCATCAAGGAAAACCGCACCTACGACCAGATGCTCGGCGATCTGACGCAGGCGGACGGCGACACCGCGCTCACGTTCTTTCCGCGCGCCGTGACGCCCAACCATCACGCGCTCGCTGAACGCTTCGGGATCTTCGACCGCTTCTTCGTGAACGCCGAAGTGAGTCCCGACGGGCACAACTGGTCGACGGCGGCCTACACCACCGACTATCTGCAGAAGACCGTGCCGTCGAACTACTCGAGCCGCGGCCGCACGTATGACTGGGAAGGCACCAATCGGGGCAAGTTGCCGGCCGACGATGACGACGTGAGCGAGCCGGCGAACGGCTACCTCTGGAACCTCGCGCAACGGGCCGGGATCACCTTCCGGAACTACGGGGAGTTCGTCATGCCGGCCAACGCCGACGCGGACGATCCACTGCCGTTGGGGTACCGCGGCACAAAGCCGTTCCTTCGAGCCCACACCAATCCCGAGTTCCCGGCCTACGACCTCAACATCCGCGACCAGAAGCGCGCCGATGTTTGGCTGGCCGACCTCGCCCGGTTCACGGCGACGAATGAGATGCCGGCGCTCCAGATCATGCGGTTGCCGAACGACCACACGTCGGGCGCGCGGGCCGGCGCGCCAACGCCGCGCGCGCAGGTCGCCGACAACGACCTCGCGCTTGGTCGCATCATCGAAGGGCTGTCTAAGTCGCCATTCTGGCGCAATACTGTCGTGTTTGTGCTTGAAGATGACGCGCAAAACGGCCCAGATCACGTGGATTCACATCGGTCGCCGTTGTTCGTAGTGTCCGCCTGGAACAAGGCCGGCATCTACCATCGCTTCGCCAATACCACCGACGTGATCGCGACCATCGAACGGGTCCTCAAGCTCGGAACGCTCTCGCAGTTCGATCATTTCGGCCACCCCATCACCGACGTCTTCGGTGCCGCGCCGGACCTGCGGCCATACGACCACCTCACGTCCTCCACGAAGCTCGACGACAAGAATCCCGCCGGCACGCGCGAGGCGCGCGAATCGGCCCGCCTCGACCTCCGCATCGAGGACGCCGCGGACGAAGAGTTGTTCAACCACATCCTCTGGCGCTCCATCAAGGGCGATGCCGTGCCGTACCCCGGGCCGCGACGCGCCTCCACGCTCGACCTCGCCCGCGCGCGGTGAGCGTTCGCCGGTGAGCGTTCGCCGATGGTTGCTCGTCGTGGTGTCGTTCGCCGCGACACTGGGCGTATCGGGCTGGATCCTGTGGTCGGGCTGGGCCAGTGAGGGTGCGCCGCCGGCGATTCCGCTCGCCGCCCATGCCCTGGCGCTCGGCGCGGTGCTGGCCGAGATCCTCACGCGCACGGTGAAGATCCAGTGGAGCGCGGCGGCGCTGCGCATCCCGCTCCGTTTCTGGTCCTCGATGCGCGTCTGCCTCGGCGGCGATTTCGGCGCGTCCATCACCCCGGCGCGGTCAGGCGCTGAGCCGGCTCGGTTCGTCGTACTCGCCGAGGCGGGCGTGCGATCGGCCGATGCGCTGCTCATTCTTTTCACCGAGCTCTTTCTCGAGATGACGTCGCTCGGCGTGCTGTGCGCTGTGCTCGCCGTCGTTTTCGGTGGTTCGGGGATGGTGGTGCGCCTGATGACCGGGATGATCGGCGGATACGCCGCGTTCGTCCTTTCGGTCGGCGCCGTGGGCTATCTGCTCGCGCACCGCAACTCACACGGTCCGCCGCCGGCGTGGGCGGTCGCATTCGGTCTGCACGCCGGCCGCTGGCGGGGCATTCAACGGTCGTTGCGGTCGCTGCGCGTGAGCATCGGCGCGCTGCGGCACGCGCGGCTGCGGCCCATGGCTGGGGCGTTTCTCTCGTCGATGGTGCACGTGTTGCTGCGCCTCGCCGTGCTGCCGATCATCGCGCTCGCGATGGCGCCCGCGTTGCCGCTCGCCAAGCTCGTGCTCTGGCCGCTCGTCTTCCTCTATGGCGGCGCCGTCGCACCGGCGCCCGGCGGTGGTGGCGCGGTGGAGTACGCCTTCAAACTCGCCTTCACCGGGGTGATGACCCCGGCAGTGCTGGGTGGCGCGCTCGTTTGGTGGCGCTTCTACACGTTCTACCTCTACGTCGTTCTTGGTGCGCTCGCCGCGGGCGGCACAGCGCTGCGTGCACTGAGGCAACCGGCCCACGGGCGACTGCACGCGCATCTCGACGCACCCACATGACCGCGTTCCTGCCGTTCTCCGCAGAGTGGGCCGACGCCCTCAAGTCCAGCATCACCGGCGATCAAGGGTATCGCATGGCCGCCAAGGGGTGGACGTGGCCGATCGCTCTCGTGCTCGCCGCCGCGCCGGCGCTGGGTTACCCGGACGATCTCGCCGTGGAACTCGAGCTTTCGCGCGGGGAATGCCGCAGCGCGCGACTCATGCGGGCGGACGACGTGACGGCGCCGTTCGTGCTGCGCGCCGACTACGCCACCTGGAAGGAGATCGTGCAGGGGCAGCTCGACCCGCTCGTCGCAGTCACGCGCCGTCGCGTGTCGTTCACCGGCGCGATGATGACGCTGCTCGTCCATGCGCGTGCGGCCCAGGCGATGGTCGCCTGTGCGCGGAAGATCCCGACGCGTTTTCCGGACGACGCCGCGGAGTAGCGCTCAGGGAGCGTCGGGAACCTGCGACCGGTTCCCTTCGCGTTCCATGACGCGCACGGCGAGCAGGCTCTGGTCGGCCCTGTTCATCGTCTGCTGCATCGCCTCGCCAGCGAGGCGCGTCGCCCACCCGAGCGAGAACGGCACAGGGGCGGTGCGCAGGGCCGCCAGCTGCAGGCGGCGCGCCACCATCTCGGCGTGCGACTCGTTGGCGCCTTCGAGCACGATCAGGAACTCATCGCCGCCCACGCGAACCACCGGCTCCTCCGAGCGCACCTGACGCATCAGGAAACGACTCATGCGGATGAGGGTGTTGTCCCCCATCTGATGCCCGTGTTCGTCGTTGTACTGTTTGAAGTGGTCGATGTCGATGAAGATGCAGCTCCACGTCCCGGCGGTTCCCGTCAGTCGTTGGTCGACCTCGGAGAGATAGCGGCGGTTGAAGCAGCCGGTGAGCGGATCGCGGATGCTCTGCTCGCGCAGCGCGTCTTCGGCTTCCTTGCGCGCCGAGATGTCGACGAGGATGCCGTGATAGAACAGTTCCTTGGACTTCGGGTCGCGGCACATGTACGTCGTATCGAGGACCGTGCGTATCGCGCCGTCGGGGCGGACGATCTGCAGTTCGAACTCGCGCACGGCGCCGTCGCGGTCGAGTAATTCGAGTTCATGCATGCGGCGCGCGGGGTCGACGATCATGTCGGCAAGACCGAACACGCGCAGATCTTCGATCCGCGCGACGCCCATCATGCGCAGGAACGCCGGGTTCGCGTCGAGGATCTCGCCGCGGCCGTTCGCAATGTAGATCCCTTCGCGCACGTTCTGAACGAAGGTGCGGAGGTTCGCCGCATTGTCGAGCGACGCGAAGGGCGAGGAGGGTTTCACGGAGCGTTCGCCGGCGGTGCGTCGGGCATGGTGGCCGGCTCGGAGCTGGGGACGGCTCCCGCTCCCGCCACGAGGGGAACGCCCGCGACCGGCGTCCCCGGGGCGACATGCGGCAGCGGCGTCTTGTCGTCCACCACCGCCACGCGCCGCTCCCATTGGCGCATCATCTGGATGAACGACGTCGCGAGCTCCGCGTCGAAGTCCGGGCCGGCTCCCGACTGGATCTGCGCGAGGACGCGCTCCGATTCCCATGCTTCGCGATACGGCCGGTTGGTGCGCAGCGCGTCGTACACATCGCAGATGTGCACGAGCTTGCTCGCCTTGTGGCATTCCCGGTGAAAGTGCCGCGACGGATAGCCGCCGCCGTTGATCATGATGTGGTGCTCGTACGCCACCGCGGACGCAAGGTCGAGCTGACGGTCGCTCTCGTAGATGATCTTCGCGCCGTCCACCGGATGGCGGCGCATGATCGTCCATTCATCGTCGGTCAGTTTGCCTGGCTTTGTGAGCACATCCTTGGGGATGCGCACTTTGCCCAGGTCGTGCAGCAGCCCAGCCACGCCGAACCCGCGCACGTCCTTCGGCCCGAGGCCGATGAACTCGGCCAGCGCCATCGCCAGCACGCAGACGTTGAGCGAGTGCGTGGTGGTGTACTGGTCGAACTCCTTGAGCTGCAACAACGGGATCACGATGTCGCGGTCGCCGTGCATCGCCACCGCCAGCGAGCGGACCACGCTCTCGGCTTCGATGAGGGGCAGCTCGCCGCGCGACTGCACTTCGTCGTGCAGCCACCGGATCGTGTCCGCCTCCTCGCCGAGCGAGTACTGGATGGTCGCCGTCGGCAGCAGGTCCTCGGGGCGGACCACGCCCTCGGTTCCCTTCACACCGATCGCGCCGAACTTGATCGTCGACCGGCGCTCCGGGCTCCGCGTGGCGCTGTCGATCGCGCCAAGGGTGAGTCGCGCCAGCACCTCGTCGAGGAATCCTTCGTACTCGTCGCGCTGCACGGAAGACGAGAACTCGAGCCGCTGCACGCCGGCGTTCGCGAGACGCTGCCCCCAGTCCCATTCCTTCAGTTCTCGCAGCGCCACCTGGCCGTAGATGACGTCATAGCCGAGGAACGAGAAGAGTGGACGCGGGTCCTTCTCCTGCAACAGCTGCAGTTGCTCGTAGGAGGAGTCGACCACACGCTCGCGGGCCGGATGCCCCTCGGAATAGAGGGCCATCGTCGCCAGCGCCTGGGCGAAGGAGTTGAGGAATCGTGCAGCTTCGGCGCTCACGTCGTGCCTCCGCGACGCGCCACCGCGTCGGTGATTTCTCGGTCGTTGCTGGTCTCGGCGACCGCCAGGACGGGTGCGGCCGCGGGGTCGTTGCGCCAATGCGTGGCAAGTCCTGACAGAGCGGCGAGCATCTCCGGCGACTTGTTCGCCAGCGCGCGGCTGCGGAACAGCCGCTTCTTCCCCGCCGTGCGGCTGACGAGGAACGCCACGGTCGCCGGCGCACGGTGCGACGACAGCGCCCGGATGCTCAGCGCGCGCAGGTCGGGGGACAACGCCGGATCGTCGGCGCGTGACATCAGCAGCGCCGCGGCAGTGGACGGGCAGTTCGTCATGGCGGCGCCGATGGCGAGCCGGACGATGCGCTCGTCCGAGTCGCCCAGCGCCGTCGTGATCGCGACGTCCCGCGTCTCCGGAACCCTGATCATCATCCGGAGCGCCTCCCGTCGCACGGTACCGTCACCGTGACGCATGTAGTCGCGCGCGGAGAACCCCGCGGGCAGTTCGCCGAACTTCCCGAGCACAGCGAGGAGTTGTCGCGGCATCCCCCACCGGGCACCGGCGAGCCGCTCGACGACGAACGGCGCGGCCTCCGCGCCAAGTCCCGTGAGTAGATCGAGCAGCGACGATACCAATCGGTCGTCCGCCGATTCCAGGGCGTCGAGCAGCGGTTCCACGGCAGCGAGCTGCATCCGAGCGACGAGTCGCTGCACGACCTGCATGTTGATGGGCGCACGGTGCAGTTGGACGTGCAGCCGGTCCTGGCTCGCGACGTGCCGCCACAGCGTGTCACGCATCCAGCCTGGCGGGGCGGCGTCGAGCAGGTCGAGCAGTGGAGTGATGTCCGGACGGGCACACAACTGGTCCACCGACCGCCAGACCGGATCACCGAGGATCTGGATCTCGATCCCCATGGCCAGCAACCGCTCCGGCTCGCAGGGGAAGACGTCGTCCGTCGGTTGGAATACTGGCGCTTCGCGTGCCATCTTCTCGAGCGCAAGACGGTAGCCGTCGGGGTTCGGGTCCTCGAGTTGCCAGTCGCCCACGAGCCGCTGCACCTGATCGCGCAGCGCCACGTCGGCCTGCGTGCGTGCCAGCGGTGCGCCTTCGTCCGCGTGCACCGCGAGCTTCGAGAGCATGCGCACCAACGAATGCGAGATCGTCTGGCCGGAGGTGCTTGCCGCCGCTTGCACAAGCTCCACGACGGCGTCCACCGCCATCCCCTGTGACGCATCGGCCACGAACTTCCGCCGTTGCCGTACATCGCCGCCCATCTCCAGCAGGCGCTCGAGCGTGTCCGGCTGCAGCGTCGCCACCAAGCGCGAGATGCGCTTCTGCAGCGCGGCCGCATCTTTGCCCGACTTCGTCTTCAGTTCCTCGGCGATCTGCAACAGATAGCCGACCACCACCTGATCGTACGCGGCGTCCTTTTTGTGCTCTTCGATCGCCTTCGCGATCACCACCGGGTCGGCCGCATCGGCGGCCTCGACCCGGTCGTCCGTGGATTCGGCGGCTAAGGCGGCGCGCGCCAGCCCGATCCACAGCTGCGCGGCACGGTTGCGATCCCCGCGCATCTCCCCCTTGTCGTCCTCGTCTGCGTCGTCAGGATCCTCGTCGAGCAGTTGCAACTGCTCGAACGTCAGCGGATAGAGCCGGACATGCTCCCACTGCTGGAGGATCTCCGGTCCCTCGAGTCCCAGTGGTCGTGACCGGCGCCCGGAATCTTCGGCCACGGTGGAGAGCATGCTCGCCACCTCGGTCGCCGTGACGCCCTGCGAGAACTTCACGGCGCCGAGGTGATGCCGGTGTAGCCGCTGGGCAAGGTCGCGCAGGACAGGGTTGTTCTCGTCCGTCGCCACACCTTCGATGATCAGCTGGTGTCGCGCCACACCCAGAGAGAGCGTCATCCGCTCGGACAGGAGCGCGTCAAGACGACGCGAGATCCCCGCGGTCGCCCCTTCCAGCAGCGGGTGCCCCGGTGGATAGATCGCGTTCTTGTGCAGACCGATCGAAAGTTCGATCAGGAAGTCCGCAAGGTCGCGCGACAGCGCAGCCGAGGACTCGCCGACCGTCGTCAGACGACTCATGCGCGGCAATATGCCAGCATTCACGAGCGTCGGCAAAGGCCCGACGCGACGGACACCGCCTCGACCGTGACTTCCGCGTCGCGGCAGCCCCGCACGCCGGGTAAATTTCCGCGCGCGCACCGCGCCAATTACGCTTCACCGCCCCGAGGAATTCCGACGTGGCCTCCACCGCTGACGCCGACCTGCAACTGCTCGCGATCAATACGGCCCGAACCCTCGCGATGGACGCGGTGCAGGCCGCGGAGTCTGGGCACCCGGGCACTCCGATGGCGCTCGCGCCACTCGCCTTTGCGCTCTACGCCCACCACGCGCGGCACAATCCGGCGGATCCGCACTGGGCCGACCGCGACCGGATCGTGCTGTCGGCGGGCCATGCGTCGATGCTCATATACGCGTCGCTGTACCTCTCGGGATACGACGTCTCACTCGACGACATCAAGAACTTCCGGCAGTGGGGCAGCAAGACGCCGGGCCACCCGGAGGTCGGGCACACCCCGGGCGTCGAGACGACCACCGGTCCCCTCGGGCAGGGCCTCGCCAATGCCGTGGGCATGGCCGTCGCCGAAAAGCACCTCGCGGCCGTGTTCAATCGCGAGGGGCACGCCATCATCGACCACTACACGTGGTTCATCGCCGGTGACGGGTGCCTGATGGAGGGTATTTCGCACGAAGCAGCCTCCTTCGCCGGTCATCAGCAGCTTGGAAAGCTGATCGGGTTCTTCGATGACAATCGTATCACCATCGAAGGCGGCACCGACCTCGCCTGTTCGGACGACGCGGGCGCGCGCTTCGCCGCGTACGGCTGGCAGGTGCTGCACATCGCCGACGTGAACGACCGCGCGCAGATCGACCGCGCGATCGCGGACGCGAAAGCCGACACGGTGCGCCCCTCCCTCATCGTCACGCGCACGCACATCGGCTTCGGAAGCCCCAATCGCGCGGACACGGCCAAAGCCCACGGCGAACCCCTGGGGAAGGACGAGATCGCGCTCACGAAGCAGGCGCTCGGCTGGCCCTCCGCCGAGCCATTCTTCGTCCCCGACGCCGCGCTCGCCGAATGGCGCACGGCACGTGACACAGGCGCTCGGGCGCAGGATGCGTGGCGCCAGCAGCTCATCGCCTACGCCAAGGCACACCCGGACGACGCGAAGGAACTCGGGCGCCGCCTCCACGGTGACCTCCCGGCGGCGTGGGAGAGTGCCCTGCCCTCCTTCGACGCGTCGAACGGCAACATCGCGAGCCGCAATGCGTCAGGCATCGTCCTCAACGCCGTGGCGCCGAAGATCCCCGAGCTCGTCGGCGGCTCGGCCGACCTCGCCGGGTCGAACCTCACCACACTGAAGGGCGTCGCCGCATTCCAGGCCGCGACGCCGGCGGGGCGGAATTACCACTTCGGCATCCGCGAACACGCGATGGGTGCCGTGATGAACGGCATGGCCCTGCACGGCGGCGTCATCCCGTACGGCGGCACGTTCCTCGTGTTCGCCGACTACATGCGCCCCGCCATCCGGCTGGCCGCACTGATGCGGCAGCAGGCGATCTATGTCTTCACGCACGATTCCATCGGACTCGGCGAAGATGGCCCCACGCATCAGCCCATCGAGCATCTCACGTCGCTGCGCTGCATCCCGAACCTGCTCGTGCTTCGCCCTGCGGACGCCAACGAGACCGCCGAGGCTTGGCGCATCGCACTCAAACGCCGCACCGGCCCCACCGCGCTCATTCTCACCCGGCAGAAGCTCCCCCTCATCGACCGCACCACGCACGGTGCTGTCAGCGGGGCCGCACGCGGCGCGTACGTGCTCGCGGATGCACCGGACGCGAAGCCGGCCGTCGTCCTTATCGCGACCGGTTCGGAGATCGAACTCGCCCTCAAGGCGAGCGGAAAGCTCGCCGCGGACGGGATCCATGCCCGCGTCGTCTCTATGCCGTCGATGGAACTCTTCGCGGCCGAGTCGGTGGCCTACCAGAATAGCGTTCTGCCGCCGGGAATCCGCCGCGTCGCTATCGAAGCCGCCCACCCGATGAGTTGGCACCGCTGGGTCGGACACGATGGCGCGGTCGTCGGCATCGAGACGTTCGGTGCCTCCGCTCCGTATCAGAAACTCTACGCCGAGTACGGCCTCACCGCGGAGAACATCGCCGCAACGACGAAGGCGGTCCTCGCTCGCTAGCCCAGGCCACGACGATAAGAAACAGGGGGGGAGAGAGCAACGGCTCCCTCCCCCTGTTTCCTGTCCCCGAAGACCCTCCCCCTCCCCCTTTCCCTCCCCCTCCCCCTCGTCAGTACCCATCCTTCGTCCAGATCAACACCATCCCACACCGCCGGTCCGGCCCCGCGAACTTCATCGGTACCGTCGCCGGACCCGAATACACCTCGATGCCGGCGACTTCCTTCGGTGACGGCAACAGTTCCATGGGGAAACCCGTCGGGAGTGGTGCCCCGTCGAGCATGACCTGCATCGGGCAGTAGCCCGCACCGACTCCCGTTAAACTTCCCCCCTCGCGACGGCTGAGCGCGATCTGGTGGCCGGAGGTGTTGTCCGTCGTGATGGACATCGTCTTCGAGAACTTCAGCAGGTCCGTCAGCGTCAGGGAGTTGCGCGATTCGATCTGCTCCTGAGTATAAAACTCCCCGAACCCACCCTTGGCGCGGTCGTAGAACTCCTGCATCCGGAACGAGTGCCGCTGCTCCGTCACGACGACCGCACCGAGCGTCTGCGCCACCGGCTCCATCGTGTACGCCAGACGCACGGTATCACCGGCGGGCACGTCGATGATGCCCGAGACCGGCCGATAGCCGATCCGGCGCACGATCAGCAGGTATTGCCCCGCCGGCACGTCGATGAAGCGAAACCGGCCGCGCACGTTCGTCTTCACCCGCCCCGTCGTGCGAAACACGGTGACGTCCGCCAAAGGCACCGGCGCGAGATTCGTGTCGCTGACAGAACCGTCGATCACGCCCAGGACCGGCCGTGTGGGCGGCGGCGGCGCGGTCAGTCCACCAGGGCGCGTCGACTTCTGTTGCGCACGCGCCGCACCTGAGATCAGGACCAACGCAAGTGTCAGGGCGCCGAGGATTCGTGGGGTCGTCTGCATCGTCAGGAAGATTAACGTGCGCGCCGGCGATCCGGCGGGTCCGAGGTCCAGGAGAGTCCTACGCCGGCCTGCGCACGAGGTTCCCCTCGTTCACTGCACACTATGTGCGTCGATCCGCCCGAGCGTTCTGATCGCCGGCAGGCGCCATGCCGTCACCGCGACCACCACGAGCGTCGCCACACCGCCGAGGACGACGCTCGGGACCGTACCGAGCCACTGCGCCGTCACCCCGGACTCGAACATCCCGATCTCGTTCGACGAGCCGACGAACACGGAGTTCACCGACATCACACGCCCCAGCATGTGCACAGGCGTCATCGTCTGGATCAATGTCGAACGGATGAATACGCTCACCATGTCGGCCGCGCCGCTGAGGGCGAGCGCCGCGACGGACAGGGCAAAGCTCCGGGAAAGCCCGAACGCGATGATGCATATGCCGAAGAGCGCCACCGCGCGCAGCAGGGCGCGCCCGGCCTTGGCTACGGGCGGCAGGTGGGCGAGTGCCACCGACATCACCACCGCGCCGATCGCTGGCGCGGCGCGCAGAAGCCCGAGTCCGCGCGGACCGACATGAAGGATCTCGTCGGCGAACACCGGAAGCAGTGCCGTGGCTCCCCCGAACAGCACAGAGAACAGGTCCAGCGACAGCGCTCCCAGCAGGAGACGTTCCCGGAACACGAACCGTACCCCAACGGCCAGACTGTCGACGATCCGCTCGTCGTGCCTCGGCTGGAGTGCCGAGCGGTGCCGGATCATCGCAATTCCGGCCACGCCAGCGATGGTCAGCGCAACGTCCACGGTGTAGGCGAGCGTCGTTCCACCGGCAGCGTACAGCAAGCCGCCGAGCGCCGGACCGATCACGGACGCAAGCTGCCAGGTTCCGCTTCTCCAGGTGATCGCGTTGCCGTAGAGCGTGCGCGGCACCAGTTCGGCGCCGAGCGCCTGACGCGCCGGCTGGAGAAAACTGCGCGCCACGCCACTCAGCATGATCACGGCATAAATGGCGCGCACCACCAGCTGGGGCGCCGTCGGCAGCAGCACCGGCAGCACGAGCAACGCCACCGAACACAGCAAGAGCACCCCGAGCGCCCCCAATGCCAGGCCGCGGCGATCGTGCCGGTCGGCGATGTGGCCGGCGTAGAGCGACATCGAGATGAACGGAAGCGCTTCGGCCAGTCCGATGAGGCCGAGGGCGAGCTTGTCGTGCGTCAGTTGATAGACCTGCCAGCCGACGACCGTTCCCTGGATCTGGATGGCCATCGTGAAGGCGAGCAACCCCGCGATGTATCGCTGAAAGTTCGGGATGCGGAGAGCAGCATACGGATTCTGGGCGGGTTCCGGCACATCCAATCGTAACTGATGCGCGGCTCCCCTTGCCACGACGCGCGGTAGCGACCAAGCTCTCGCGTCCGCCTTTCGGTGCTCAATGCCCAACTCCGCCCGCCGTACCGGTCCCCGCCGCCCCTGGGCCACGTGGTCGAACGAACGTCTCATGCAACTCCGGTTGCGTGAGTTGGAGGTGTCCGTGGAGGGCACCTGGCTCGCCGACTGCGTCGCCGAGCTGTACGGGGAGCTTGACGCGCGGCGCATCCGGTTGCATCCGCATGTGTGGATCTCCGATGAATGGTTCTCGCCGGCCAACGTGCCGGGATTCGCCATCCCGTTCTATCTCACGCACCCGCGGTTGATGAAGCTCGAACGGCACCAGCTTCTCGAAGTCGAGGGTGGGACGCACGCCGAGTGCATGCAGATCATGCGGCACGAATGCGGCCACGCCATCCAACACGCGTTCCAGCTGCACCGTCGCCGTGAATGGCAGCGTCTCTTCGGGAGGTCGTCCACGCCGTACCCGGAGTCGTACCGACCGAATCCCGCGAGCAAGAAGTACGTCCAGCATTTGCGCCGCTGGTACGCACAGAGCCATCCCGATGAGGATTTCGCAGAGACCTTCGCCGTCTGGCTGCGGCCGCGCAGCGACTGGAAGCGGCGATACGCGGATTGGCCGGCGTTGCGAAAGTTGCAGTACGTGGACACCCTCATGCAGGAACTGGCAGATGTGGTGCCCGCCGTGCGCAGCCGCTCGTACGTGGACCCGCTGCGCACGATGTCACGCACGCTGTTCGAGCATTACACTTACCGGCGTGCCCTGTATTCCGAGGAATATCCCAACACGTACGATGACGACTTGAGCCGCCTCTTTTCCAACGCGCCGCGCCATCGCATGCGCGAGAGTGCCGCGAGCTTCCTGCGCCGCCATCGCTCCGATATCCGGCGCGTCGTGTCACGCTGGACGGGCGAGTATCAGTTCACGCTCGACGTCGTCCTCGGCGACATGATCGGTCGCTGCCGCGAACTGCGACTCCGCGCCGGCGGCCGTGAGCGCCAGCTGCTCATCGATTTCATGGTCCTTCTCACCGCACGGACGATGGAGTTCATCGCCAACCACGGACGCCGCGACTGGATCGCCGTATGAAACGCCTCCGCGTGCTCGCCCTCATGCACCCGCAGCTCGTCCCGCCGGAGTCGCTCGAGGGCTATACGGACAAGGACATCAACTCCTGGAAGACGGAGTTCGACGTCGTGCACACGCTGCGCGGCGTCGGTCACGAGGTGCGCCCGCTCGGGGTGCAGTACGAACTCCGCCCCATCCGCGACGCCGTGGACGAATGGAAGCCGCACGTCGTCTTCAATCTCCTCGAGGAGTTCCACGGCGAGGTGCTCTTCGACCAGAACGTGGTGAGTTATCTCGAGTTGTTGAAGGTGCCGTACACGGGATGCAATCCGCGCGGCATGATCATCTCGCGCGGCAAGGCGCTCTCAAAGAAGCTACTCGCGTATCACCGCATCCGCGTCCCGGACTTCCACGTCTTCCCGATAGGGCGGCGGATCGCGCGGCCGAGATGGCTCAAGTTCCCGCTCATCGTCAAGTCGCTCACCGCTGACTCATCCGTGGGCATCTCGCAGGCGTCGATCGTCGATACGGACGAGAAACTCGTCGAGCGCGCTCAGTTCATCCACGAACGCATCGGCACGGACGCCATCGTCGAGCAGTTCATCGAGGGCCGTGAGCTCTACGTGAGCGTGATGGGGAACGAACGACTCGTCGCGTTCCCCCCATGGGAGCTGTTCGCCGACCGGAAGTCCGACGGCGCGCCGCTCATCGCCACGGCCAAAGTCAAACACGACCTCGAGTATCAGCAACGGCTCGGCGTCGCCTTTCGCGCCGCCGAACTCACGCCGGAGCAGGCGGCACGGCTCGCGCACGTCAGCAAGCGCATCTACAAGACTCTCGAACTCTCGGGCTACGCGCGCATCGACTTCCGCCTCGGGGCCGACGGACAGTTCTACTTCCTCGAGGCAAACCCGAATCCCGAGATCGCGCGGCGGGAAGAGTTCGCCGCGTCGGCACGCGCCGTCGGCATCGAGTACCCCGAACTGCTGCAGCGTATTCTCAACATCGGACTGCGCCAGCGCCGCGTGGAATAGCGCGAGTCGTCCGGCCGCTGTGATGCGCCGGCGCGCCGGCGTGTCCGCGACGGAGGCGGGCGGGCGTCTTTAGTGCTCCGGACGCTTCGCCTTGGACGGAGTCGGGGGTGGCAGTGGCGTGAAGGCCTGTTTCGTCCACACCAACACCGTCCCGCAGATACTGTCGAACGGCACGTACTTGCCCGGCACTTCGTTCGGCCGCAGATAGATCTCCACCGCCGCGATCTGCGACTTCGGGATCGCCGCGAGCATGTCGGTGTCTGACCTGAAGCCGTCCACGATCACGTTCGCTTCGCAGTATCCCTTCGTGTACGGCATGAAGATCTTGAACGTGTTGATCGACGCGCCGTCGTTATTGCTGATCGTCACCCCCGCCGCACCCTGGAAGATCGAACGGGTGTTCGCCCTGTTCAGGAACTGCGACGAATCGAGGAAGGCGCCAAAGCCCATCTTCTTGTGCTCCTCGTACTCGCGGGCATACGGACTGTTCAGCGCATCGGCCTTCACCGTCACCTGCGGAAGGCGCGTACTGCGCGTCAACTCCACCGCCACGTCGTCGGTACCCGACAGCAGCACGTCGACTTGCTGGATCACCTGAGTGTAGCCGACCGCGCGCGCGAGCAGTGTACGCGACCCGGTCGGAACGGCCGGAATCACGAAACGCCCGTCCGTGTCGGTGGTCGCAGTACCGGGGAGACCATCGATCTCCACCGTACTGCTCGCAATGGGTTGCTGACGCTGGTCGAGTACACGGCCGCGCACCGCCACCGTCTGGCCGGGCTGACCGAGCACAAGGTCCTGCTTGCGCAGTGGCACCGAGTCCGCGGCGAGCACGAGCGTGCCGGAATTGTATTGGCCGGAATACGCCACCACATACACATTCGCGAGTTGCGGCACGCCGCAGGCCGCGTAGGCGCCGGTCGAGTCGGTGCGGCTCTCCACGACGCGCGGCAACGTTGGATTGCGAAGTGTCGTCTCCTCGACGTCCCAGCTCACCCGCACCTTGACCCCGGCCACGCGCGTCGCGTTGTCGCTCGCGCGCGCCGAGCCGTGCACGATACCCTCCCGCCCCTGCACTTTCGCGCTCGCATTGCAGAGGTGCGCCCACGCCGTCGCGAGCGAGGGCGTCGACAGGATCAGCTGCGCGCGTGAGGTGGAAGGGCCAACGACCACCGACAAACTGCCGATTCCTGTCCGGTCGAAAAGGGGATGAAACGCCGACACGCGCGTGACCTGTTGCGCACTGATCAGCGTATACCGACCCTCGGTGGTCGCAACTGCCTGCTCACCGCCAGGACTCGCGATGACGGTGGCACCGCCGACCGGCGCGTGCAGCAGGCTGTCGAACACGAAACCCCGAATCGTGTCGGCGCTCACGCGCGGCATTGCCGCCGCCGTCGCGCCGGGCGACACCTGCAACACGATAGCCAGTGTGGTGCGGAAGATCCGCGAACGGGACATCAGGGGCGCGAGTCGATGGGCCATTCCTGAAATCTAGCGGCCCTTCCCGCTCCGTGACTGTCGCCGGGCGACCGCCGCACGCACGCGCTCACGCCAGGGCATCTCCACCCAGCGGTACGCGAGCGCCGACGCGCCGATCACCACGACCAGCATCACCGCGTTGAGGCCGTCTGCTGCCCACCGACTGATCTCCAGCGCCGGCGGCGTGGTGCGCGCGATGCGAAGCCAGCCCGTGGCGTACAACTGGATGAGTACCCAGAACAGCACCTGCTGCAACGGATAATGGAGCATATAGATCGAATACGACCAGCGCCCCAGCGCCCGCATCGGCGGCGACGCCAGCGTCCGTCCCAGCACACCACGTTCTGCGGCGAACACCGCGACCGCGATCGCGAACAGGAACGGCGCCGCGATCGACGCCGGCCGGCGCGCCACCCAGCTCACGAACACCGCCACGGCGATCGCGACGATCGCCTCCGCGGCACTCGACGCTCCCTCGGACATCCGGTACCGAACCCGCTGCCACCACGGCTGCGCCGTGCCCCAGTGCACGACGACCCCCAGGGCGAAGCCGAGCATCGCCCGGATCACACCCCAGTCGTACGTCGCGTCGATGTGTCCTTTCAAACGCAGCAGCGCCAGCGGCGCGCCCACGATCACGAGCGCGGTCGCGATCCACGACCGTCGGCCCAGTAGGATCCACGACACGGCGAACACCGCATACGTCGCGAACTCGGCACTGATGCTCCAACTCGGCCGGTTCCACGTGTTCATCGCCTCGACGTGCAGTCCTTGCAGGAGCAGCACATTCACCACGAACGTCACCATCGTGTTGCCCTGATCGCTGAAGCCCTGTCGCGCGCCGGTGAACGTCATGAACCAGAAACGATACGCTTCCTCGGCGAGCATGAGGCCCATGGAGAACAGGACGAGCGGATACAATCGCCCGAGTCGCAGACTCAGGAAATCGCGAAGCGACACGAGCCGCCTCGTCAGCCGCTCCTGATAGCTCGCCGCGATCACGAAGCCGCTCAGCACGAAGAAGAAGTCGACGAACAGATACGCGTTCTGCACCACCCCCGTCGTGCCAATATGCGAACGCACGGCGACGTTGTCGTAGCCCAGTTGACGAAAATGGAACAGCGCGACGAGACACGCGCACACTCCCCGCCACCCCTCGAGCGCAGCATACAGCCGCACCGGAGGCGTCGATGACGTGACAGACCGGGGCGAGCGGCGCGTGCGAGCCATCAGCGGCTGATGACGGTCACGGCTGGACGCGGGGTGCCGGCGCCGGCTTCGAACGATCCTCATACGGACGCAACCACCACTCGAAGAACGCCCAGGTACGCGGCCAGGAATCGATCTGTTCGGCGGAGTCCACGCGCTCGAGCGTGTTCGGGTCCACGCGGCGGCTGAACGCGTGGCCGACCGAAGAACCCCATCCCGGCGGATCCACATACACCTTCGTCTCGGCGAGATCCGGCTTCAGGGCGCGCAGTTTCCAGACGATCTGCTGGTCTTCCACGTAGTTCACGTCCTCGTCGTTCGTCGCCACGTGTACGAGCAGCGGGATCTTCAGATCCTCCACATGGTAGAGCGGCGACCGCTTGATGTACTCGAGCGGCTTCTCGAACGGCAACCCGCGGATCGTCGACTCCGCCGCGTAGTCGCGCTGATAGCTGGGTCCCTTGTAGGAGAGGCGGAACACCAGGTTCGTGACCGGCACAATCGCCGCCGCTGCCTTGAGCGGAGTGTTCGGTGCGGTCGCGTTCAGCGCCGTGATGAAACCGCCGTGGCTCCACCCCATCATCCCCACACGGTCCATGTCCACATACGGCAACGTCTTCAGGTACTCCACCGCCGACAGGACATCGGTCACTTCGTTGCCGCCGTAGTCGATCGCCATGTGCAGGGCTTCGCCGTGGCCGGTGCTGCCACGGTAGTCCGGCGTGATGATCACATAGCCGCGCTCCACCGCTTCCTTCACGAAGGGAAGCATCGTCTGGTCCCAGTTGCCGTGCACGCCGCCGTGCACCCACACCATCGCGGCGTGCCCCTTCACACCGCGCGTGTGCAGCGGCGTGAACAGATAGGCGGGAATCTCCAGCCCGTCCGCGGTGCTCTTGTACGTGATCTTCTTGAACTCGGCGACGCCCTTGAACCGGGCGGCATAGATGCTGTCCGTGCGCTGCTTGGCGATCTGCTGTGCATCGAAGTTGCCGCGCGGCAGATCCTTGGGATCGTTGCTGACATACAGTTGCCGCGCGCGCGTGGAGTCGAGCGGACCCTGAAATCCGCGCCCTGCACCGCCGGCGCGGGCGGCGGCGCCTCCCTGACGACCGGGAGCACTCCCGGCTGTCGGCGCGGGCGCAGCCGGTGCAGTGCCTTGGGTCGGGGCGGCACCAGCCACGGGAGACGGGCCAGTCGATACTGGAGCACTCGCCGTCGTCGCGCACGCGACCACGGCGAACAGGGCACACAATGCCGCGCATTGCGGCACGGACGGAACTCGCGAAAGTCGGGACATTCCGGACTCGATGAGTGAGGGAAAACGCGTCACGAGACGCAGTGGAATTCTCGCTCCGCGCACAGGATCGCGCGACCGTGTGAACAACGCACTCCCCGGGCGCTGTCGTTGGACCTCGCGGGCGGCACGGACTGGGGCTTGGCCCTCACACCCGCTCTTATGCGAGGCTGATGCGCAAGTCCCTTCTCTTCAGCGGTGTCGTTGGGCCGGCCGTGCGAGTCTGAAGGCGACGGTGGTACGCGGTCGGCGCACCCCGTAGAGGCGGGGAAGGCACTGACGCGGTCCATGACGACAATGCGATGGCGATGGTGGTGCGTTCTGCCCATCGCCGTCAAAGAGAGAACGAACTACCGTGGGATCGAGTCTACGTTCGAAGGTACGAGTTGGTCGCCCTTAGTGCGGGTGCATGGATCTCCACGGCATATGTCTGTCCGTCCCCTCCTGAAGTCCGGCCATCAGGTTGTGGGACAACTTTCGCTAAGTAACGTGATGGAGACGGTCGCCCTCGCTCGGTACCGACGACTCATCGGGCGTTCCTCGTCTTCACGACGGCACCGACGGTCCTCGACCGGTCGCAGTGCGGTCATAGAGTGCCATCACGCTGGCCAGCACGAGCACCACCGCTCCGCTCGTGAGCACCCGTTCGCGGCTCAATGGAAGGATCAACGCAAAGACGGCGATGACCGAGACGCCAGTCGCGCACATCTGCACCCAGCGCTTCACCCGGCGTCTCAAGCGCGTGTCTATCACTCGGCCTTCGTGTTGGTCGGAGGTCATTGCGTCACCTTGTGCTTGGACGCTGAAACCTGCCGTTGACGCTCGTCTCGCGCCTCTTGCTTCCATGCCAACACGAATCCAATGGTGCTGAATGCCGTCGAGAGGGTGACGCCATATCTGATCGGCGTGCGCTCAGCGAACACGAGCAGCCCGCAGTTGATCACGAGCGCCCCGCAACTGGCCCACAACGCAGTCGTCAAGTATCTCAGCCGCTTGTTGCTGTGGTCCAAGACCGTTCCTCCGTGCGGATGGTTGCGCCATTACTCGCCGTGCCGCGCGTCGCGACATGCCCGGCCGAACGTGGCGTCTGCTGCTCCAACGATACGACCTCCGTGTCGCCACAGCCAACTCGACGACCCGAATCAGGACAGAAAGCCTCCGCTGGAACGTCGTTCGGGCGCGATTCGCCATCAAAGACAAACCAAAGAATTTGCCTCGGCCAGGCCACGAGTCGCTCGGAGGCAGCAGCCACGTGCCGTTGCTGCTGTCCAAGCCCCTCGCGCTCCGGCAACAGTCGATGGCGACCTCGCCGAGTACAAACCTCATTTGTCAAACAGCGTCCCGTCGCCCGGCAGCGATTCGCGTAACTCGAAACTCTTACACATCGGAGGTGGCACGCACCGGGATCGGTGGGTCCCTCGAATCATTGACGTCGGAGACTTGAGCGAATCGACTGGCCGGGCGGAGCATATCTGAGTTAGGAGGTCTCGGCAGCCGGTCGGCTGCGAGCCTCGCGATGTTTTGAGCTCCGAACTCCCGGCCCGCCGGTGGTACCGAAGGGACTGGGCCTGCACGCGTGTTACGCCGACGGCGAGGCCTCGCCCTCCGCACGACGGTACGGGGCCGAGACCGACACGCGGGTCGCATCGAACGGCCGCCGGTCGCGCGCGATACTAAACATCAGGGCAAGCACCCGCCGACTGATTGCCACGAGCGCCTTCTTCTTGCGGCCGCCGTTGCGCGCGATCATCGCTTGGTAAGCCGCGTGATACACCATGTCCTTTTGCACCATGCCGAGTGCGAGCAGGTACACCTGCTGCCGGACCTCCGACCGACCGCGCTTGGAGATGCGATGCGTGCCGCGTTGGATGCCACTCTCTTTCGTCATGAGATTCAGCCCCGCAAGACGAAGCACTTGCTCCGGGGCCTCGTAGGCCCGCGGATCTCCGATGGCGCCCAGGAACAGCCCGACCGACCGCACACTGACGCGCGGGATCGTCAGCAACGCCTGCGCTTCGGGAAGGTTCTGCATAGCGGTCGCCATCGCAGCCTCCAAGACCTCGATTTGTTCGTCGTACACCGCGATCAAGTGGATCAGCTGGGTGACCTGCGTCTGCAGGATCGTCTCAGTTCCAGGGATCGCCACGGTCTGTTCGGCGCTCGCGCGCAGGATGTCATACTGATCCGTGCCGAAGTAGCCCCGGCTGAAGGACTTCAGGGCAGCCAGCACCGTCCGCCGCGGCGCCGCCTGAAATGCAACCGGGCCGGGGTACTTCGCCAACAAGCGGAGTGGGGTCA
Organism: uncultured Gemmatimonadota bacterium; assembly: GCA_903876745.1. Lineage (GTDB taxonomy): Bacteria > Gemmatimonadota > Gemmatimonadetes > Gemmatimonadales > Gemmatimonadaceae > Fen-1231. The sequence continues at coordinate 4,038 of CAIRBD010000467.1, read as the reverse complement.
CCGTCTGCGTGAAGCTCGTGAAGTGCGTCTCGTACTCCGGCCACACGCTTTGCAGCACGCTCCGCAGGGTGTTGACCGCCCCCCCGCGGAGTCGCACGACACGCCGGATGCCGGCCGTGAGGACACGCAGTTCCGCGTACACGGGCTTGAGAAACGGATAGCCGGCAAACCGCCCATGTGAGACGAGATCCACGATGGTGATCGCATCTTTCGCGTCCGTCTTGAGCGGCGTCCCGTGGACCGCCTTCGCCCACGCCTTCGTCGCATTGCCGAGCACGCTGACCACGGGATAGCCGTGCGTATCGAGAAAGAAGGCGAACGTCGCGCCGTAGGACCCGGCGAACTCGATGCCGACCAAGACCGACCCAGGATCGGCGTCGGCGCTCCCCGCGCGGATGTACGCGAGCGCCTGTTCGAAGCCGGCGCGCGTGGTGGGGAAGATCAAGGGCTTTGAATCTCTGCTGTCGCGCCCACGCACCACGAGTGCGTGATGGAACTTGCCGGCGTCCACGCCGACGACAGCCAGCGCGCATTGCGCGCGCAGGCGTTGTGCTGCCGCATCCATGTGAGGCCTCCCCGGAAGTGGAATGGCACGGGGCGCGACAACGGGCGACCGGCCACCGCGCATCTCCATATCAGCAGATGCAGAGGCGGCACCGTCGACCCGGCGGTGTTAGCGCCGACCGAACCACAGCGAGTGTTGGACTACGTCGCTACAGAGAGAGAGACGGGCACGCGGCACCGTCTGCGCTCCTCGCTCTGTTCCCCCGGTCCCCAATATCACTCACGGGACGAACCCGCGAGCCCTGCGCCCGCACGTGCCGGGAGGCCCGGGCGGTCATTGGCTAGTGACGACAACAGTACCACAGTCACTTACCAATGTCTACGTTGCGACAACCGATTACACCCTGCAACGCTGACGTGACCATGGCCACCAAACTCAAGCCCGCCCACTCGAAACCCGGCACCGACGAACTCGTCCCCGCCCAGTCCGTGACCCGCGAGATCGGAAAGTACCTCGTCACCCTCACGATCGAAGGCGTCGTCATCCGCGAGAAAGGACGCCGCCTCGATGTCGGCCCCTTGTCATACGAGATCCTCTACACCGATGCGCTCCAGCGGAAAGCAGGCCTGTCACCGATCAAGGCACGCACGGGCAGCATCAAGAAAGTCTCCCGTGGGCTGCTCAGCACGAGCCAGGGCAAGTAACACCACCTCAGCGAGTGCCCGTCCATGCAGCAAGCGCCCCGCGATGTTCGCGAGGCGCTTGCTGTATGGCCCCCACGCACGGTCAACTGCGCGCCGGCTCCGCTCCACCAGGCGTCACCGGACACGAGACCCCCGCGTTGCGGTTGAGGCGTGGCTCGGCGCCCATCCAGTAGAACGCGTTCGCCATGATGCAGAATCCTGTCGCCGCAAACCACACCGCGGCCGCGCCCACGAATCCCGTGAAACAGAGCCACCACACACTGTGGACGAGCGACAGCGTGGACGCCACCGACAGGTTGAACCCGACGATGACGTAGATGCGCCGCTCCAGATACCACGAGTCGGTCTGCATCCGGTACAGGTTGTACTTGCCGCCATCCGCCGTCCCGAGCAGCGGCTCGAAGCCGAGCCGCTTGAGCACGTTGCCCACGGGGCAGTAGCCCGTGAAGCCCACGAACATGGAGGCAAGTCCCGTCGCCGTGACGAGAAGGATGGCGAGCGGCTGATAGAGTGCCGCGATCGTCGTGCTGACGAGGAGGATCACGCCTGACACCAGCCAGACGGTCCTCTCGATGTACCACCGATTGGTTGGTACGATGTAGATGCCGGAGCGTAGGGTCATGCGTGCAACCTTGCGCTTCTGGAATCAGTCCGCCATCAGGCGATACCTGAGTATCGCTTAGGGGATTCATCGGTTCCCAGCCCCGTCAGCGATAACTGGATCGGTAGTTAACGCTCCAGGAAGATCGACCCCATCAGTCGGCGAGCAACCAGGGCGCCATCTGCGAACGAAGCCGTTCGCGGTCCGCCGCCGACAGGTGCCGTGCTCCGCGGATCGTTCCTTCGCATCGCGCGCTTCCGCACCGGCAGAGGAACGGCTCCGCCATGTTGGCTTCGGTGGTGTTGTAGTTGAACGTCACGTCCTCCCACGGTGCGATGTCGCGCAGGGCGACCACCTCCCGCCCGCGGATCATCGTCGTCGGTTCGCAGTGATGATTCATGAAGCGCCAGAAGTATCGGAAGACCACGTCTTCCGTGCGCGCACCGCTTCCCGAATCGAGGTGCAGTTCTTTGCCGATCTGCACGGAGTACCGCGTCGGCACCGGCGTCTCATCGCCGAGCACGCGGAAGAGTACGGTGCCGGCAGCGGTCGCCTTGAGGACGACGAGGCGGTACTCACCGTGCGCGTGGGCGACGCCGACGAGATCGCACTGACACGGCTGTACGGCGTCAACGCCCTCGTCCGCGTGACGGACCGGTTCCTGTCCTGCTGATTGCGAGTGCACCCGAATCCCCGGAGAATGAGCGCTGATGTGGAACGTGGAAGCTACATCGCCCAGAGCTGTTTTGCGCCTCAACGCCGACGCGCCCCGGCGTGAGGCACGGGAGCGCGTCGGTTCGGGCGAGTGGACACCCACAAGTTCCAAGCCGACTGCAAGCTAGCGCCTATAGTCCTGCGCCGCCGCCGTGAAGCCGGTGGGTCGAGTGCCGGCCGATGCAAAGTACTGCACGCGAATTCGGTCGGCGGCCGTCATCTGGACGAGCAGCCATCCTGCGCCATCGGTCGCGCCCGGCCTGTACAGCGAATAGGTCACCAGGCCATTGGCGGTCGTGACGAACGCGGGATCTGGGTCGCCCGGACCGATCTGCGCGAGGAGCGGGTCAGTGATGGTGCCGCCGATCGAGATGCGCACGCTCGTGTTGTCGTACCAATCGTACACGAAGCCGATCGTCTTGTCCCAGGCGGCGGACCCGCTCGCATAGGCATCGACCGGGACCGATGAGTGGAACCAGTCACCGACGAGTTTGCCGGCGATGCCATAATCAATCTTCCCGATCTTGTTCGAAGGAACGCCATCGGACAATCGTACGCGCGCGAGATAGATCGCCCGGAGCGACGGCGAGAAGTAATTCATCGGCGACGCCGCGTAGCGCGTCTGGTCGTCGTAGCGGTTCGGAGAGACAAGACCGGGCAGCGTGTTGCCCAACTCCCAGGTCCCGAGGTCGAAGGACGGACAATGGCCGGCCGTCGTCGCAATCTGCTGCCCCGCGCTGACTCGTGTCCCGAGCGACATCCCCGGCAGCAGCAAGATGTGGTCGTAGTAATAGTGGAAGGTCTTCGTCATTTGGACGTCCACTTTCGTGTCGGGCGATTGCGTGACCATGATGAAGTCGATCACGCCGCTCCCGGCCGCATAGATGGGCCGCTTGCTGCAATCGGCGTTCTGCAGCATGCCGTTCCACGCATCGATGAACGAGATGTAGATGTGGTCGGACGGCAGCACGTGGCCCGGCGGCCCGAGGTAGCCGAGCGGTGTGACGGCCATCACTTGCGAGAGGTCGATCGGCGAGACGGAAAGCACACCGGGGCCGGTCGTCGAGAGATTGTACGGGTTCGTGAGATCGCCCTTGCACGAGAGGGCGGAGAGGATGGTGGCGCCGACGAGCAAAGAGCGTCGCATCCTCCGATCATCGGCCGCCCGCCGGAAGTTTGCTGTGGCCCCGGTCACAAGCGTGGCACAACGCCGTGCATCGTGTTGCGCACGGCGAAAGAGGTGGTACCCCCTGGCGTACAGCAAGCGTGTCCGTATCGCCCCCGCTGTGGGTGCTGCCGCACCGCGGGTGATCTCCCTGAGATCGCCGCCGGCCGGAGGATCGCGAGTCCCGCTGGAGGAGTCTTCAGGGGCGCTGGCAAGTTTGATTCGCCGGGTGACTCACGTCCAACACGCCAACTTCGCGCAACCTGACCTCACGCGTGTGATTGTAGCGCAGCCGTGAAGATCCACTACGACGATCGCCTCGCGTCGCCCGGCAACATTTGGGCGTCCC
>CAIRBD010000466.1 GCA_903876745.1 uncultured Gemmatimonadota bacterium | reverse complement strand
GCGACGTGATCCGGTCGATCGCCGTGCTGCCGTTCCGCAACGTCTCGAAGGATCCGGCGCAGGAGTATTTCGCCGACGGCATGACCGAGGCGATCATCTCCGACCTCGCGCGCATCAAGGCGCTGCGCGTCATCTCGCGCACGTCGGCCATGAAATACAAGGGCTCGGAGCGGTCGCTCCCGGAGATCGCGCGCGAGCTGAACGTGGATGCCGTGCTCGAGGGCTCGGCGCTGCTCATCGGTGCGCGCGTGCGGGTGAGCGTACAGCTCATCTCGGCCCGTGCCGACGAAACGCTCTGGGCCGACCGCTACGATCGCGACCTCGGCGATGTGCTTGGCCTGCAGAGCGAGCTCGCCGAGACGGTGGCGCGCGAGATCGCCATCCAGCTCACGCCGCAGGAGGCGACGCTGCTCGCCAAGCGCGCCGCCGTGAATCCCGAAGCGCACCTCGAGTACCTGAAGGGACGCCATTCATTCTACGCCGGCTCGCCGCAGGCTGTGGAAATGGGAGTGCGGCACACGCGCCGGGCGCTCGAGCTCGATGCGACCCTCGCCCCCGCCTGGTCGTGCCTCAGCGACCTGCATTTCCTCCGTGCACACCGCGGCATGGCGCCGCCCGCTGAGGCGTTCGCCGAGGGAACGGCGGCTGCCGAGAAGGCGCTCGAACTCGATCCGACGCTCGCCGACGCGCATTCGTCACTCGGCGGACTGCGCGCGCAGTTCGGCGATCATGCGGGTGGCCTACGACTGCTGCAGCAGGCGATCGAGTTGAATCCGGGGCTCGCGATCGCGCACAGCACGATCGGTCGCGTGCATTACGCCTTCGAGCGGCATCCTGAAGCGCTCGCCGCCAAGCTGAAGTCCGTGAGTCTCGACCCGCTGTCGATGCTCATCCGCACCGGCGTGGGCGATGCGTACTACTTCGCGCGCGAGTACGACAAGTCGATCTTCCATTACCGGATGGCGCTCGAACTCGACGCGCGCTTCGACGGCGCTCACACCGATCTGGCGCGCTCGCTCGAGGCACTGGGCCGGTTCGACGAAGCGCGCGCGGAGTACGAGGAGGGGCGCCGCCTCTCGGGTGGCGTGGCCGGGCCGTCGTTCGGCTTGGCGCATCTGGCGGCGAGCGTGGGCGATGACGCGGAGGCGAGACGGATACTCGCCGAACTCACGGCGGCGCGTGCGACGCGTGTCGTGTCGGCGTGGGGGATCGCCGTGCTGCACGCCTGCCTCGGCGACGTGGACGACGCGTTCGCGTGGCTCGACACGGCGATCGCCGAGAAGGCGTCGGGGCTGCTGTTGCTGCGCGTCCATCCGCGGCTCGATCCGATCCGCGGCGATGCGCGGTATTGGCCGCTCGTCCGGAAGGTGGGGCTCGCGGACCTCTGAGGCGCCGCAGCGTTCGGCGAGCCGATCAGGCCCCGATCGCGCCTCGCAAGGCGAATCCGAAAACAGCCGGCGCGTCGATGAGCCGGTCGAGCACGAACCGGCGGAGCGCCGGCCGCCGCGCCGTCCAGAGCAACGCACTCGCCAATCGCGCATAGCGCGCGAATGCTTCGGCGCTTGCGCGTTCGTACGCGGCGAGTGAGGCGCGCGAGGCGCCGATGCGCAGTGCGCCCGGCAGCACCTCCGCGAGCACGCGCGCCTGCTCGAAGCCGAGCGAGAGTCCTTCGCCCGTGATGGCGTCGACATATCCACCGGCATCACCCACGAGCGCTGCGCGATCGGTGGTGCGCGCGGTGGCCGTCTGACGGAGCGGACCGGCACCGGTGGCGCGCGAGTCAGGCGCGGCGCCGGCGATCCGCGCGCCGAGCACGGGGAAGTGTGCGAGCAGTGTCGCGAAATCCGGTGACGGTTCAACGGCGCCGTCCTCCCAGAGGAACGCGATGCCCACGCGTTGCTTCCCTGCGGGCGTCACGTACGCCTCCACGCCGCGGCTCCAGTGTACTTCCACGCAGGAGCTCCACGGCGCCATCGCGACGTGCTGCCGAAGCCCGAACCGTCGCCGTCCACGCGGCGCGCCTTCGAGACCCAGAGCGCGTCGCGTCGGGGAATGCAGTCCATCGGCGCCGACGAGGAATCGCGCGGTCACCTCGCCCGCGTCGGTCACGAGCGTGACGCCCCGTGCGTCGATGCGGTGCGATCGCACGCCGCACGACTCGCGCACGTCGATGCCGCGATGTACCGCCTCTGCGGCCAGTGCGGCACGGAGCGCGGTGCGCCGCACGCCGAGTCCACCTGGTGCGGGCAGCCGGGCTTCGACGCCGCGGCCGTCCTCCTGCATGTAACGGATGGCCGCGAACGGGGCGCAGTCGTCGGCGCTCAGTCGGTGCAACGCACCCAGTCGCTCGAGTGCGGCGCGGCCGGAGGGCATGAGTCCTTCGCCGCAGGCTTTGTCGACGTCACCGGAGCGCCGTTCGAGCACGACCGCGGTGAGGCCGCGCGACGCGACCTCGATCGCCGTGGCGAGTCCCACGGGTCCCCCGCCGACGATCGCGACGTCGAACATCGGCGTCATCGCCCGAGACGGTGCCGCGTGAATGCGGCGAGTGACTTCGCAACCTCCGTTCCGACGCGCCACGCGGTGACCTGGCCCGGCGCGCT
>CAIRBD010000465.1 GCA_903876745.1 uncultured Gemmatimonadota bacterium | reverse complement strand
TGGGGATGTTGTTCTCCACCGCCGCGAACTGCGCGCAGTTGAGGACGAACGCCGTCTTGCCCATCGACGGACGCGCCGCGATGATGATCAGGTCGGACGGCTGGAACCCGAGCGTCATCGTGTCGAGGTCCTTGAAGCCGCTCGGTACGCCGGTGAGCGGGCCGCCCTCGCGCAGCGACTCGATGCGCTCCATGGCCGGCCACAGCAAGTCCTTGATCCGAACGAAACCGTCGGAGCCGCGCTGCTGGCTCACCTGGAAGATGCGGTGCTCGGCGAGGTCGATGAGCTCGGCGGCGTCGGCGGCCGATTCGTGGGCCTCCGTGACGAGTCCCTGCGCCACCTCGATCAGGCGGCGCCGCAGCGCCTTCTCGCGCACGATCTTGAGGTGGTACTCGACGTTCGCCGCCGTGGGCACCACATACAGCAGATCGCCGATGAACTCCTTGCCGCCGGCTACCGCCAGTTCGCCGGAGCGGTCGAGCTGCTCCGAGAGCGTGAGCGGATCGACCACCGACCCCGCCTGGTGGATGGCGAGCATCGCGCGGAAGAGGCGGCGATGGCGTTCGCTGTAGAACATCGACTCGTCCACGATCTCGACGGCGCGCGTGATGGCGTCGGAGTCGAGCAGCATGGCGCCGAGTACCGCCTGTTCGGCGTCCTCCGAGTACGGAGGACGCCGGTCTCGGAACGGATCACGAGCCGCGGGCGACGTCATCGAAGATTCGGCGGGCGAGCTGGACATCTTCCCAGGTAGGGCGCTTCCACGACGGATTCCGGAGAAGCGCCGCGGGATGGTAAGTGACGATCAGGGGGATCCCGTGAAAGCGATGCACCTGTCCCCGTAACTTACCGATTGGCGTCGAGGTCTGCAGAAGGGTCTGGGCGGCGAAGGTGCCGAGGGCGAGGATCACCCGGGGCTGCAGCAGTTCGAGCTGCCGGAGGAGGAACGGGCTACACGCCTTCACTTCCTCCAACGCGGGATTCCGGTTCCCGGGCGGCCGATGCTTCAGGACATTGCAGATGAAGACGTTCTCGCGCGGCAGTTGCACGGCAGCGAGGATCTTCGTGAGCAGCTGACCGGCGGCCCCGATGAATGGACGTCCCGTCTCATCTTCCGTGGCACCCGGGGCCTCCCCCACGCAGACGAACTGCGCTTTCGGATCCCCCTCGCCCGGGACGGCGTTCTTGGCGCCCGCATACAGCCCGCAGGCGGTGCATGCGCGCGCGGCGGTCGCGATCGCGTCCAGGGACTCGAGGTGCGACCACGGCCCAGGCAGCAGGTCGCGCATCGGCGAACCCACGACCAGCCCCTGCGGCGCGTTTTCGTGCGGGATCGCGCCCCCTTTCTCCGGCTCGGGCATGTCGAGGCGCGGTACCTTCACGCGGGGCGCGGCCGGCTCGCCCGTGCCTTGCGATGGCGGCTCGCCGACGGACGAACGGTCGTCCGCCGCACGCTGCTCGGGAGGAGTCGGCGTCTGCACGTCCTGACCAGCCCCCACCGCGCGGAGTGCCTCGCGCCAGTCACCGCCCTGCGCAGCGGCCTCGGCCGCCGCGCGCGCCGGGTTCGGCGCCTTGGGCGCGGCGGCGTCCGACCG
>CAIRBD010000464.1 GCA_903876745.1 uncultured Gemmatimonadota bacterium | reverse complement strand
TGCGCGCCGGGCTGCAGGCGCTCGAGATCGGCATCCCGCTCGGGTACCCCGACTACGTCCTGCACCAGATGGTGACCGTCGTGAAGGGCGGGGAAGAGGTGAAGATCAGCAAACGCGCCGGCAGCTACGTCACGGTGCGCGATCTCATCGATGAAGTGGGGCGCGACGCGGTCCGGTATTTCTTCCTGATGCGGAAGGGCGAGAGCCAGTTGGTGTTCGACGTCGACCTCGCGCGTTCGCAGTCGGAAGAGAATCCGGTGTACTACATCCAGATGGCGCACGCCCGGCTGAGCGGCATCTTCCGCGTGGGCGGGATCGACGTGGATGCGGTCGGGCCCGAGGGCGTGAACTGGGATTGTCTGGCCGAACCGGAAGAGCGCGAGCTGATCAAGGCGCTGCTCGACTGGCCGAGACTCCTGCAGGGCGCCGCGGAGTCGCTCGAGCCGCACCGCGTGGCGAACTACCTGCTCGAGACGGCGCGGCTGATCCATACGTGGTACCACAAGCACCACGTGCTCAACGAGCCGGAACACATCATGAACGCGCGATTGGTACTGGCGAAGTCGGCGCGGATCGTGCTGGTCAACGGGTTGGACGTCTTGGGTATCTCCGCTCCCGAGCGTATGTAAGAGCAACAGCTACACACGTTAACGGTTCACCGTTAACGGTTAACGGTTTACCGTCAACGTGTTTTGTGGTTCTCCCACTCGCACTCCCACTGCAATGTCCGTTCTCGTCGTCGGCTCCGTGGCCCTGGACTCCGTTGAAACCCCGTTCGGCAAGGCCGACGAGGTGATCGGCGGCAGCGCCACCTACTTCTCCGCGAGCGCCAGCCACCAGACGCCGGTGCAGCTCGTGGGCGTGGTCGGCAACGACTACCCCATCGAGCGCCTGCAGCCGCTGGTCGCGCGCGGCGTGGACCTCGCCGGTCTCGAGCACGCGCAGGGGGAGAGCTTCCGCTGGCGCGGACGGTACCGCCACGACCTGAACTCGGCGGAGACGCTGGAGACGCGCCTCGGCGTGTTCTCGCATTTCCGCCCGAAGATCCCCGCCCAGTTCCGCAACGCCGAGTATGTATTCCTCGGCAACATCGACCCGCGCCTCCAGCTCGAAGTGCTCAAGCAGGTGGACAAGCCGCGGCTCGTCGCCTGCGACACGATGAACTTCTGGATCGAGAGCCGCCGCGACGACCTGCTCGCGCTGCTCGGCCACGTCGATCTCATCACGCTGAACGACGGCGAGGCGCGCCAGCTCACCGAACGCGCCAACCTCGTGCAGGCGGCGCGCTGGATCATGGAGCGCGGGCCCAAGACGGTCGTCATCAAGAAGGGCGAGCACGGCGCCTTCATGTTCACGGCGAGCAGCGTGTTCTTCGCCCCGGCGTATCCGCTCGAGTCGGTGTTCGATCCCACGGGTGCCGGCGATTCGTTCGCCGGCGGTTTCATCGGGTACCTCGCGCGCACGGGCGACCTCTCTGAAGCGAGCATGCGGCGCGCCGTCATCCATGGCTCCGCCATGGGGTCGTTCGTCGTCGAAGGGTTCTCGATCACGCGCCTCATGGAGATCACCCGCGCCGACATCTCGCGCCGCGTGGCCGAGTTCCACGAGTTGGTCTCCTTCGACAAGTCGCTCGACACGTGAGTTCCGCCAAGCCGCCTCTCGATTACCGGAGCGCCGGCGTCGACATCGACGCGGCGAACGACAGCAAGGCGCGCATCAAGCGCCATGTGGAGAGCACGTTCACGGCGGGCGCGCGCGGCGCGTTCGGCGGGTTCGGCGGGCTCTTTCGCATGCCGGACGAAGCCAGACACGCGCTGCTCGTCTCGAGCGCCGACGGCGTGGGGACGAAGATCAAGGTCGCCATCGAGGCCGATCGCCACGACACGGTCGGCCACGACCTCGTGAACCACTGCGTGAACGA
>CAIRBD010000463.1 GCA_903876745.1 uncultured Gemmatimonadota bacterium | reverse complement strand
TTGATCCCCTTCGGCGCCTTGACCTGGATCTGGTGCGAGTACCCCAGCGCGAGTTGCAGCCCGAACGGCTTCACCTCGGCCTTGTAGCCCACGCCCGTGATCTCCAGCGTCTTCGAGAACCCCTTCGTCACGCCCTCGACCATGTTGGCCAGCAGCGTGCGCGAGAGCCCGTGCAGCGACTTGTGCTTCGGTTCATCGGACGGGCGCGTGACCTCGGCTACCTGTCCCTCGATCTTGAATCCCACTTCGGGATGAAACGCCCGGACGAGCTCACCCTTGGGGCCCTTCACCGTCACCGTGCTGCCGGCGATGGTGATCGTGACGCCCGCGGGGATCTGCACCGGAAGCTTTCCAATACGCGACATGTCGGCGTCCCCCTACCAGACCACGGCGACGAGTTCGCCGCCGGTGTTCTGTGAACGCGCTTCGCGGTCGGTCATCAGCCCCTTGGAGGTGCTGAGGATCGCCACGCCGAGGCCGTTGCGCACACGCGGGATCTCCGTCGCCCCGACGTACTTGCGCAGCCCGGGGCTCGACACGCGCTGCAGCTGGCGGATCACCGGATGCCCGCCCTGCGCATACTTCAGATGCACGCGGAGCAGCGGCTTGCCGTCTTCGGCCGCCACCGTCTTGTAGTCGCTGATGAAGTGGTTCTCCTTCAGCAACCGCGCGATCTCGAGTTTCATCTTCGACGCCGGCATGTCCACGCGACGGTGCTTCGATCCGCAGGCATTGCGGATCCGCGTGAGCATATCGGCGATAGGATCGGTCATGCTCATGTAGGGAACTCCAGGGTCCTATGGTTTCCGAGCCGGTCGGCGCGGACTTCTAGGAGGTGAATGAACTACTGCAACAGCGGGTTTACGGTTAACGGCTAACCGTTAACGGTGAACCGTTAATCCGCTGTTCTCCTGACTGCGCTACCAGCTCGCCTTGCGCACCCCAGGAATCAAGCCCATCAGGGCCATCTCCCGGAACGCGATGCGGCTGAGTCCGAAGTGCGACACGAAGCCGCGCGCGCGCCCCGTCATCGAACAGCGGTTCCGGATGCGCTCCGCGGCCGAGTTGCGCGGGAGCTTCGCGAGCGCGAACACCGCCGCACGCTTCTCCTCGTCGCTCGACTTCGGGCTCACCACCACGGCCTTCAGCGTCTTCCGCTTGGCCGCATAGCGCGCGGTCAACTTCTTCCGGCGCTCGTTCTTCTCGATGCTACTCTTCTTGGCCATCGTCTCGCTCGGGTAAGGATCAGTTCGCCTGCACCACGATCGGCTTGTCGTCCCCACGGAACGGCATGCCCAGCTCGCGCAGCAGCGCGAACGCCTGATCGTCCTTCGTCGTCGTCGTCACGAACGTGATGTCCATGCCGTGGATCTGTTCGACCGAATCGTAGTTGATCTCCGGGAAGATCATCTGTTCCTTCACGCCGCAGCTGTAGTTGCCGCGGCCGTCGAACGAACGCGTGCTCAGCCCGCGGAAGTCGCGGATGCGCGGGATCGCCGTCGTGATGAACCGGTCGAGGAACTCCCACATCCGTGCGCCGCGCAGCGTCACCGAGGCGCCGATCTCCTGGCCCTGGCGCAGCCCGTAGTTGGCGATCGACTTCTTCGCCTTCTTCCGCGTCGGACGCTGCCCCGCGATGATCCCCAGCTCTTCGACCACGCCGTCGAGCAGCTTGGGCTGCTTGATGGCTTCGCCGAGGCCGACGTTCAGCACGATCTTCTCGAGGTTCGGGATCTGATGCAGGTTCTTCAGCCCGAACTGCTTCGAGAGATTCTCCCGCACCGTCTTCACGTAGTAGTCGCGGAGCCGGGGCGCCGGCACGGGCAGACCCACGCCCGCGTGCGCACCCTGCGTCTGCGTCTTCTCGGCGCCCTTCTTGCCGCCCTTGGCAGCGCTCTTGGCGCCGCTCTTGTTCTCTTTTTCCTTGGTCGCCATCGCTCAGTCCTCGCTCAACGCTTCGGTCGGGCGACCACGTCGCCCGACTTCACGCTGATGCGCTCCTTCGTTCCGTCGGCGTCGATCCGCGCACGCACACGCGTGGGGGCGCCCGACTTCGGGTCGAGCAGCATCACGTTCGAGGCGTCCATCGGAGCCGGCATCTCGATGATGCCCGAGCTCTCTTCGGCCCGGCGCGCCTTGCGATGCTTCTTCACGATGTTCACGCCTTCGATCGTCACGCGCCCCGTCTTGGGATAGACGTGAATGATCTTTCCTTCCTTGCCCTTGTCGTCGCCGCGCATCACGCGCACCGTGTCGCCCTTCGCGACATGCACCGGCGTCCGCTCGGCATTGATCTCATGACGCGTGCGGTTCCGCTTGCCCCGCGTCTTTCTGTGGGTCAGGATGCGCATGCTAGATGACCTCCGGCGCCAGCGAGACGATCTTCATGTACTTCTTCTCGCGCAACTCGCGGGCCACCGGCCCGAAGATGCGCGTCGCGCGCGGCTCGCCTTCCTCGTTGATGATCACCACGGCGTTCTCGTCGAAGCGGATGTACGAACCGTCTTTCCGCCGCGTCTCCTTCACCGTGCGCACCACCACGGCGCGGGCCACGTCCGACTTCTTCACCGTCCCGTTCGGGAGCGCGTTCTTCACCGCGACGATCACGATGTCGCCGAGCCCGGCATACCGCCGGCGCGTCCCGCCGAGCACGCGGATCACCAGGGCGGTCTTCGCCCCTGAGTTGTCCGCCACCTTGACTACCGATTCCTGCTGGATCATTGGTTGTCTCCCTTACCGCGCACGATCGACGATCTCGACCACACGCCACCGCTTGTCCTTCGACAGCGGCCGGGTCTCCACGATCCGCACGGTATCTCCCGCCTTGGCGTCATTCTGCTCGCAATGCGCTTTCAGCTTCGTCGTGCGGGTCACCATCTTGCCATACACGGGGTGCGGCACGCGACGCTCGATCGCCACCACCACCGTCTTGGCCATCTTGTCACTGACCACCTTGCCCACCCGCGTCTTCCGCGAGTTGCGGTGCAGCGCTTCGGTTCCGTTCGTCATCTCGGCCATGGATTATCTCCCCGCCGCGCGGGCGGCGCCGGCCTTCGCCGTCGCCTGCTCGTGCAGCACCGTCTTCAGCCGCGCGATGTCGCGGCGGATCACCCGCAGGCGGAGCGGATCGCTCAGCACTTCCGTCGCGCCGCGGAACTCGAGGCGAAACTGCTCCTCTTCCAGCTCCTTGATGCGCGCCGCCATGTCCTGCGCCGACATCTCGCGAATCTGCGTTGCCTTCATCATTCGGTATGCGCCTCCTCGCGGGCCACGAACTTGCTCTTCACGCCAAGCTTGGCCGCGGCCAGCCCCAGCGCCTTCTGGGCGATCTCCTTCGGCACGCCCTCGATCTCGAACATCACGCGGCCGGGCTTCACCACCGCCACCCAGAGTTCCGGCGAGCCCTTGCCCTTGCCCATGCGGGTTTCGGCGGGCTTCTTCGTCACCGGCTTGTCCGGGAAGATCCGGATCCACACCTTGCCGCCGCGCTTGATGTGACGCGTCAGCGCCACACGAGCGGCTTCGATCTGACGGGCCGTCACCCAGCCGGGCTCCACTGCCTGCAATCCGAAGTGGCCGAAGGCCACCGTCGAACCGCGGATCGAGATCCCGTTGGTACGTCCCTTGAACATCTTGCGATACTTGACGCGCTTCGGTGCGAGCATTGATCAGTCTCCCTTACGCGTCGGACGAGTACGTCTTGCCACGGCGCTCTTCCACGATCTCACCCTTGAAGATCCACACCTTCACGCCGATCGTGCCGAAGGTCGTCTTCGCCGTGCTCACGGCGTAGTCGATGTCCGCGCGGATCGTGTGCAGCGGCACACGCCCCTCGTGGTAGCCCTCGACGCGCGCGATCTCCGCGCCGCCCAGACGCCCCCCGCACTTCACCTTGATGCCGCCGGCGCCCATCCGCATCGCGCTCTGCACCGCACGCTTCATCGCGCGGCGGAACGAGATACGCTGCGCCAGCTGCGCGGCGATGTTGTCGGCGACCAGCTGCGCCTCGATCTCCGGGCGCTTGATCTCCTCGACATTCACGCCGACATCCTTCCCTGTCAGCTGCTGGAGCTCGTTCTTCAGCTCCTCCACCGCCTGCCCCTTCTTGCCGATCACCACGCCGGGTCGCCCCGTGTGGATCGTCACCACGACCTTGCCAGGCTTGCGCTCGATCGTGATGTCGCTGATCGCCGCGCCGCTGAGGCGCGCCTTGAGGTACTTCCGGAGGAGTTCATCCTCCTTCAGCAGCGCGGGAAAGTCCTTCTTCGCGTACCACGTCGAGCGCCAGTCCTTCGAGACGCCGAGGCGGAAACCGATCGGATTGGTCTTCTGTCCCATTATCGCCCTTCCTTCTCGGCCACGACGATCTCGACGTGGCTCGTACGCTTGCGGATCGGCGTCGCCCGCCCCATGGCTGCGGGGGTGAAGCGCTTCAACGGCGGTCCCTCGTTCACGATCGCCTTCGCCACGAACAGGGCGTCGACGTCAATCGATTCATTCGCGTTCCGCGCCGCCTGCTCGGCGTTCGCGATCGCGCTCTTGAGCACCTTCTCGATCTGCTTCGCCGCGTGCTTCTTGCTGAACTTCAGCAGAGCCAGCGCATCGTTGCAGTTCAATCCGCGCACCTGGTCGATCACCAGCCGCATCTTGTAGGGCGACTGGCGAGCCGTGCGCTGGATCGCGCGTGCATTCGCCATGGCTTATTTGCCTCCCTTCGCGGGCGCCGCGGACGGCGCGGGCTTCGCCTTCGTGTCCGCCGCCTTCCCGCCCTGCGCCGTGTGTCCACGGAACAGGCGCGTCGGCGCGAACTCACCCAGCTTGTGCCCGACCATGTTCTCGGTCACGTACACCGGGATGAACTTGTTGCCGTTGTGCACCGCGAACGTGTGCCCCACGAAATCCGGCAGCACCGTGCTGGCGCGCGACCAGGTCTTCACGACCTTCTTCTCGCCCTTGGCGTTCATGCCGAGGACGCGCTTGAGCAGCGCCTCCTGAATGAACGGGCCCTTCTTGATGCTCCTCGCCATAGTCGTCTCGGATCCTGGTTAGCTCTGCGTGGCCTTGCCGCGCTTGCGACCGCGCACGATGAGGCGCTGCGACGGCTTCTTCTTGTTGCGCGTCTTGACGCCTTCCTTCTTGCCCCAGGGGCTCACCACGTTCCGGCCGCCGCGCGTGCGGCCACCATGCGGGTGATCGACAGGGTTCATCACTTCGCCGCGCACCTTCGGACGCCGACCGGCCCACCGGCTCGCGCCGGCCTTGCCCGCCGACAGCAGCTCGTGCTCGGAGTTCCCGACCTCACCGATCGTGGCCAGGCAGTTGCCGTGCAGCATCCGCATCTCCGTCGAGGCCATGCGCAGCGTCACGTACTCCCCTTCCTTCGCCACCACCTGCAGGCTCGTTCCCGCCGAGCGCGCCATCTGGCCGCCCTTGCCCGGAATGAGCTCCACGTTGTGCACCGCCGTACCGAGCGGCACTTCCTTCAGCGGCATCGCGTTCCCCGTGCGCACGTCCGACCCCGGACCCGACACCACGTGGTCTCCCTGCACGATCCCCTTGGGATGCAGGATGTAGCGCAGCTCCCCGTCCGGATACTCCACCAGCGCGATGCGCGCCGAGCGGTTCGGATCGTACTCGATCTCCTTGATCGTGCCGATCGCGCCGAACTTGTTGCGCTTGAAGTCGATGACGCGATACTTGCGCTTGTGCCCGCCGCCGAGGCGGCGCATCGAGATGTGGCCGTGATTGTCGCGACCACCGCTCTTCTTCAGCGGCTCCGTCAGCGACTTCTCCGGCGTGGTGCGCGTGATCACATCGAAGTCCGAGACCGAACGGAACCGCGAACTCTTCGTGACCGGCTTGAACTGGCGAATTCCCATTTGGTCAGCCCTCGAAAATCTCGATCGTATCGCCGGCCTTCAGCGTAACGATCGCCTTCTTCCAGCGCGGACGGAGCCCGGCCTTCCCCCCGACACGGCGGAGCTTGCCACGCTGCTGAGACGTCCACACCCCGGTCACCTTCACCCCGAACAGCGACTCGATCGCCTGCTTGATCGACTGCTTGTTCGCGAGAGGATGCACTTCGAACGTGTACTCGCCGCGATCCTGGAACGCCGCCGAGCTCTTCTCGGTGACGATCGGACGGACGATGGTGCGATGAATGGT
The DNA here is from genome assembly GCA_903876745.1 of uncultured Gemmatimonadota bacterium. Classification (GTDB taxonomy): domain Bacteria; phylum Gemmatimonadota; class Gemmatimonadetes; order Gemmatimonadales; family Gemmatimonadaceae; genus Fen-1231. The sequence continues at coordinate 2,277 of CAIRBD010000463.1, read as the reverse complement.
CGGCATTGCCTACTTCTCCTTCTTCTTCGGAGCCGCCGTCTTCTTGGCGGGCGCCTTCTTGGCTGCCGTCTTCTTGGCCGCGGGCTTCGCGTCCGCCTTCGCCGACGCCGTCTTCTTCGCGGCCGCCTTCTTCTTGGCCGGTGCCTCAGGAGCCGCCTTCGCCGCCTTCTTCACCTTCAGTGGCGACAGCGCCTTCTCGGCGATCGGCGCGAGCGCCTCGCCCACCGCGCCCGACTCGATCAGCACGACGTCCGACCACAGCACGTGGTACGTCGACACGTCCGAGTACGGCAGGATCTTCACGTCCGGCATGTTGCGGCCGGAGAGGAACACGTTCGTCTTGGCGCCGTCCGTCAGGATCAGCACCTTCTTGCCGCTCAGCTCGAGCCGCGCGAGCAGCTGCGAGAGCTTGGCCGTCTTCGGCGCGTCGTACTGGAACGCATCGATCACGAGGATCGCGCCTTCGCTCGCCCGCGCGTTCAGCGCACTCTTGCGCGCCAGCGCCCGGACCTGCTTCGGCACGATCTCCGTGTACTTGCGCGGACGCGGGCCGAACACCGTGCCGCCGCCCACCCACACGGGCGAGCGCGTCGAGCCCGAACGGGCCCGGCCAGTGCCCTTCTGCTTCCACGGCTTCTGGTTGCCGCCCACCACTTCGCCGCGCGTCTTCGTCGAGTGCGTGCCCTGGCGCTGATTGGCCAGATACGCCTTCACGGCCTGGTGCATCACCGGCAGGTTGATCGTGCCGTCGAAGATCGCGCCCGGAAGGGCGACCTTCTCGCGCGGCGTACCCTGCGAGGTATACGCGGCGGCTTCGAGGTTCATCGTGTCAGCCATCGGTTCAGCCCTGCTTGCGGACGAGGACGATCCCATTGGTCGGACCGGCGACGGAGCCGCGGATATAGATCAGGTTGCGTTCCGCGTCGATCTTTTCCACGCGAAGGTGCGTCTGCGTGCAGCGCTCGGCGCCGAAGTGGCCCGGCATCTTCTTGCCCTTGATCACGCGCGACGGATCGGTGCCCGGTCCGATGGAACCCGGACGACGGTGCTTCGTGTTGCCGTGCGTGTTCGGCCCGCCGTGGAACCCCCAGCGCTTCACCACGCCCTGGAACCCGCGGCCCTTGCTCGTGCCCGTCACTTTCACCGTGTCGCCCGGCGCGAAGATGCCGACCGTGATGACGTCGCCGACGTTGTACGTCGGGATCTCCGGGTCCTTCCCCGGCGCGTCATCGAGACGGAACGACCGCAACACCGCCGGCGCCGTCTCCAGACTGGCCTTCTTCGCGTGTCCGAGCTCGGAGAGCGATGCGCGCGAACCCTTCGGCGTGCGCTCCCCCTTCTTCGACTCGCGCGCCGTGCGCTGCGAACCGTAGCCGAGTTCCACCGACGCGAAGCCCGCCTTCTCCTTCGTCATCACCTTCGTGACGGGATTGGGCGTCGCCTCCACGACGGTCACGGGGATCTGCTGCCCCGCCTCATTGAAAATCTGGGTCATGCCCAGCTTCTTGCCGATGATACCGATCATTGATTCCTCTATGCGTAGTCACGGCGCGACAACCCTGTGTCGCTTTCTTGCCGTTGGACTGTAACTGCAACCGCGGGTTGACCGTGGACGGTTAACCGTTAACGGTGAACCGTTAACTCGCAGTTGTAGTCAGCTACTCGACCTTGATCTCCACATCCACACCCGCCGGCAGATCGAGCTTCGTCAGCGCGTCCACCGTCTGCGGCTTGGAGTCGAGGATGTCGATCACCCGCTTGTGCGTCTTCAGCTCGAACTGCTCGCGCGACTTCTTGTCGACGTGCGGCGAACGGAGGACCGTCCAGCGCTGCGTCTTGGTCGGGAGCGGGATCGGCCCCGACACCTGCGCGCCCGACTTCTCGGCCGTGCGCACGATGTCGCCCGCGGCCTGATCGATCACCGCGTGGTCGAACGCCTTCAAACGGATACGGATTCTGCCAGCCATGTTCACTGCCTCTGAAGAGCGAGTAGACGACGGACCGTCTGCCCCCTACTCGCCGTTGTTGTTACGCCAGGATCTTGGTCACCACGCCAGCGCCCACCGTGCGTCCGCCCTCGCGGATCGCGAAGCGGAGCTGCTCTTCCATCGCCACCGGCGTGATGAGCTCGATGACCATCTGGATGTTGTCGCCCGGCATCACCATCTCCGTGCCCGCGGGCAGTTCGATGTTGCCCGTCACGTCCGTCGTGCGGAGGTAGAACTGCGGGCGGTAGCCCTTGAAGAACGGCGTGTGACGGCCGCCCTCGTCCTTCGT
>CAIRBD010000462.1 GCA_903876745.1 uncultured Gemmatimonadota bacterium | reverse complement strand
GCCTGCGCGTTGCCTATAGCGCCTGCTGATCCACGCCCCTCATCTCGGAATCGTGAACGGCGCACGCGCCGTCCTTTCGAGCCAATCCGGTGAGTACTCTAGCACGCCAATGCGGTTCGTCTTCCGCAGCCACGACAGCTGCGACTCGGTCAGCACAACTCGTGCGGCACGTCCGGTCGCGTACGTCGCTCTGAGTGACCGTTCTATCGTCTCGTGCCACATCGCTCGCGCCGCGCCGCTGCCGTAGTCGCCGTGCAAGGAAACGAGGAACACCGCCAGTCGCCCGTACAACGAGTCCCGGGTCGCGGTCAGGCGACGATCCAATTGCCCGAGCGCGGTGCGCTGCTCGAGTGTGAGCTGCAGCGAATCGGCTGACCGCAGGAGCGGGCCGATGCCAACCGAGAACGGCCCGGCTGCCTGCAGCAGTCGGGCGCGCACCGCGGTCGTGTCGCGCGCGCGGTCATCCGCAACCAGCGGACGCATCAGGTTCTCCATCGCTTGCGTCTCGTGGTCGGCACTTACGTCGAGCCTCACGTCGACGGACACTTTGAACGGCGTCCTGAACGCGCGGGAGACGGTGGCGCTGCCGAACTGCGGGTTCACCGTGTAGATGAACTGCCTCGCGGCCGGGTCGAAGCCTCGCACGTTCAGCAGGGTCTGGTCCGGAAGAGCCACCGTTCCCCATCCCTGCAGATGCCCGCTCCCGTGGACCAGCTCATCGAGGCCGCCGAGTACGTTGTCGAAGACAAGCGTCACGTTGCCGCGGTTACCGAAGCCGAAGCGGAAGGGGTCGATCACGACCGTCATCGCGCCAAGCGCGGCGAACCACGGACTGCGGCAACTGTTCGCGCTTGCGATCCGCCCGCGCTGCGACTGGAGGCAGCCTCGTACCTCGGCGGGCGCGTCGCGAAGGAGCCTTGCCATCCCACCGGCCGCGGTCGGATCATCGGTATTCGTCGGTACGAAAACGAAGGCACGGTCGTTCGCATAGCCATCACCGTTGATGTCGCTGTTCACGCGAGGCGTGAACGCGAATCCCGACGCGATCCGCCCGGCGAACGTGATGGAGAACCACCGGTCGAGCTGCGCGTTGAGGCTGAGCTGGAACGTGTGCCGATTCGTCGCGCCTGCAGTCCATTGTTCGATCCGTGGATCGCCGTCAGTGGACCCATCAAAGCCCCTCGTGAGCGCACGGCTGTCGGCGTAGGTGTACCACACGCGCACGGTGGCATTGCCACGGGGCGGGTTCGACGCGGCCGGCGAGAAGAAGACGCTCGTGTTGTAACGCCAGGTGAGACCCGTCGTGAACTGCCGCACTTCGCTGCGGAGATCGGAACGCAGTTGCGTGACATGAGCGAAGTCCGCGAACTGGCGGGAGTCCGCTGAGCTGACGGCTCCACTGCCGGCGGCGATCCCGGCCGTGCTGACATACACGGGCCGCATCCCCTCCGCGGCGAGGGTGAAGCGTGGCATGCCGGTGAAGTTCAGGTCGAACGCGCTCGGCTGGTTCACATTCGTCACGTACGTCACGCCGGCGTTTCCAGACAATTGGCCGGAGAAGAGCCATCGATAGTTCAGTTCCCCGCGCCAACTGCGTGACGGCGCGTAATTCGGCGAGAACATCATCACCGGTGGTGTCGCTTGCCGCAGCGACGATGTGCCTGAGCCGTCGGCGCAGGAGGGGGGGATCGACTCGGTCGATTGCGCGTAGGCGGGCCAGTTCGGCGTTGGCGCGGCGGCGCCCACGCATTCAAGCCGCGCGGCTGCGCTCGGCAGTCCAGTCGTCTGCGCGACCTGGTCGATCATCGCCGGTGACACCAGTCCTCGGTACTCGCGGATCCCGCCCGTGATCACATGCCTCGTTTCGCTGAACCGCGCGATCCCTGTCGTCGCCGTGACCGTGCCGAGATTCCACGTGAAACCGACCATCGGCTCCACCGTCGCCGCGCTCGGCACCACGTCGGTCCGAGCGCCGAATCGTGACGCGACGAGCGGGTTGTACACGGGACGCTCGCCGAAGCGGTCGGCGTCGACACGCAGTCCGTACTGCACGGTCAGGCCGTTGCCGTCCCGCGGAATCGGAGTGCGAGCCGCCTTGCTCACGTACCACACATCACCGAGCGCCACGACGGCGTGTTGCGCGTCGCCCGAGCTCGAGAGCGGATTGAGCGCCCTCGTGTATGCCGAGGGACGGCCCGCCGCGACGTCGGCGATCGAACTGTAGGCGAATGTTCCCAATAGGTTCGATGCGCGGTGATGCTCCATCTGCGCATAGTCGGCCGACAGATACAGGGTGAACTTGTGCGCGCCGTCCAGCGTCATCCAGGCTGTCTCATTGCTGATTTCGCTCTGCCACGAGCGAGACCGCGACCCGCCGTTCGCCGATCCGCCAAAACCCAGGAGTGCGGCACCGCTGCTCCCGTCGCCGAACGATGAGTTGACGAATGCGGAGGCCGCCGGCAGGAGCAGATACGGTTGGTCGCGGTCCTCCTTGTATGCGAATGAGACCTTCGTGGTGTTCAGCGCATCGTAGATGTACGGGGAGAACTCCGCGAGGAACTGGGCGCCACGGTGCGTCGTGCGTGCGAGTCTGGTTTCGAGCGCACTCGGCCCACTCCCAGTTCCCTCGACATCCCGAAAATCGACGGCGCCGAGCAGATATAGTGTGGGCCCTTCACCCACCAGCCGCTGTGCACCAGGGGTCAGGTCGATGCGACCAAAGAGTGCCCCGTGCGTGACCACTGCCTCGGAAGGAGCACCGGCGAACGTCGTGGGAATCCCTGCGCCGGCTGCCACGGCAAGGAGTCGGCTCACAGAATCGACGTTGATCCCCAAGGACTGCAGGGAGGTCGCCGATGCGGTGCCGAGTGTGGAGAGGGCGCTCGTACGACGGTCGAGCTGGAAGGCCGTGTTGTAGAACATCTTGTCGCGTACAAGCGAACCTCCGACGGTCCCGCTCGCGATCACGTTCCGATAAGTGGTGCCAAGTCCTCGTGCCGTAGCCGGCGTCCACTGCAGCGCCGGATCGTCGAGCGTGAGATGGACCGTCTGCAGCGAAAAGGGTGTGCCACTCGCCAGCATCGAGCTCACTTGCACCCCACTGAACTTGCCGACCTTGGGGTCGTAGGTGGATATCTTGATGGTGTTGAGCAAACCGTCTCGGGGCGGAACGACACCGCTCAGATCCATGCCGTTCAGCGTTTGGCTGTTCTGGTCCCCCCCAAGGCCGAACGCGGACGCGATGCCCGGCGCTCCATTCGCGCCGGGTACGAGCGTCACACCTGGGATCATCGCCAGCGCAGCGGTCAAGTCGCCGGTGAGGTCCCCCGTCAGTCCGCTCGACAGATCGAGCGCGCTCTGATTGGCGCCGGGCGTCGGCCGCTCGTTCGCACCCTCACGAGCTGGAGTCGGTCTCGTCGCGACGGTTCGCACCGCTTCAAGTCTCTGCGTCTGCGCGGAAAGCGTAACGTCGCGCAGGATCTCGCCGGTTTCACTTGCGGTTCGCAGAATGACTATGCGCTCTGTGGCGTACCCGACGTGACTGGCCACGAGCAGGTATCGGGCGAACCCGCCCGGCACCTGCACGCGATAGCGCCCGTCGCGGTCAGAGAGCGTCAGCTGGGAGCTCACGGAGCCCGCCGGTGTGACGGCAACGGCGATACTGTCGAGCGGTCTGCCGTCGCTCGCGGTGACCGTTCCTCGAACGACGATATCCCGCGACACTGCGTCCTGCGCAGCAACAGGTACGGCCACCGCGACCATCGCGAGCCACGCAACGCACGCTGATGCCACGACTGAGCGACATCGCACGAGAGGATGCCGCCTCAGGAAGAGGGCCTGACGCGAACGCCACCGCCTCCGGGCAGAGCATTTCGCATGTTCGTGTCGAACTGCGCGCGGCCGGAATCCGTGGGTACCAGCTTCCGGAGGTCACCGACCAGCACGATCCTGAGATTTGCAATGGCCTCTCGGGTCGATTCGGCCGCCTTCGGCAACGCATCGCGGTCGGCGATGAACTTCCAGATTCTCGATTCCGCGGCGGTTCGCACTTCGGGAGTCAGCGATACGCCCCTGAAGGCTTGACGCATCGTCATCGCGACGATGGTGTCTGGCGGGATGTCGACGAACCGTTGCGCGTATCCTTTCGCCGAAACGACAAACAGGAGAACCAGAACGATCGCTGACACTCGACGCATGTCACCACCAGTGTGAGAGACATCGTGGACCCAGCACAACTCAAACTATACGGCACAACACATAGCACCGTGGCGATTCTTCCGCTTCGACAGGCGTTAGCCTGTGCGGCTACCCGTTACACGCTATGACGTCGAGTGCTGTCGCGCCAGCGCATCCAAGGCCCCCCTGTGTTGACCTGCGCCGCCCAACTGGAAGGAATGACGTCGAACGAAGGCAACCTGGCTAGAAGTGCCACCATTGACGCTTCTTCGTGAACAGCTCACGTCCCGCCTTCGCCTCGACGAGGTCACGGCGAAGCTCCAGCAGCGTCGGAGGCTTTGCGTATCGCCAGCCGTTGACGAAGACGGTAGGCGTCGCCTTCACCTCAAGACTGTCTGCGAGCGCGCGGTGTTGCTCGATACGTACCGCGGGCGCATCACGGAGGCACTGCACGAATGCGACCGTGTCCTTTACGCCAGCGGCCACGGCGAACGACATCCACGGTATACGGCCTAACGAATCTTGACGAGCGAACAGTTGATGAACAAGCGAATCGAAGCGTTCCTGTTTGGCAGCGCACTCAAGGGCTCGTGCTCCATCAGCCGCGTATGCATGCGAGG
>CAIRBD010000461.1 GCA_903876745.1 uncultured Gemmatimonadota bacterium | reverse complement strand
GGCGTGCCACGGCGACAACGTGTACAAAGGCAAGCCGACCGCCTGCGCGTCGTGCCACCTGAAGGACTACAACGCCTCGCTGCGCCCGCCGCACTCGACGCTCGGCTTCTCGGCCATCTGCTCCAACTGCCACGGCGTCACCGCCTGGACCGGCGGCACGTACGATCACTCCACCACGCAGTTCCCGTTGACGGGCGCACATCGCGCCGTCGCCTGCGCCGGCTGCCACAGCGACGGCGTGTACAAGGGCAAGCCGACGAACTGCGCCGCCTGCCACCAGACCAACTACACCGCGTCGAAGAACCCGCCGCACGCCGCCGCCGGGTTCCCCACCACCTGCGCGACCTGTCACACGACCACGGCCTGGGTGCCCTCGACGGGCTTCGACCACAACACGACGGCGTTCCCGCTCGCCGGCACCCACAAGACCACGACCTGCCTCTCGTGCCACGGCGATGGTGTCTACAAGGGCAAGCCGACCGCCTGCATCTCGTGCCACCAGAAGGACTACAACGCCTCGCTGCGGCCCCCGCACCAGTCGCTCGCCTTCTCCACGGCCTGCTCCACCTGCCACGGCGTGATCGCGTGGACCGGCGGCGCGTTTGATCACGCGACGACGCCGTTCCCGCTCACGGGCTCGCACAAGGCGGTCGCGTGCAATAGCTGCCACGCCGACGGCGTGTACAAGGGCAAGCCGATGACGTGCGAGTCGTGCCACATGACGAACTACGCCGCCAGCAAGAATCCGGCGCACGCGGCCGGCGGATTCCCCACCACCTGCGCCACGTGCCACACGACCACGGCGTGGGCGCCGAGCGGATTCGATCACAACGCTTCGCTCTTCCCGCTGGCCGGCGCCCACAAGGCGGCGCTCTGCACGGCGTGCCACGGCGACAACGTGTACAAAGGCAAGCCGACCGCCTGCGCGTCGTGCCACCAGAAGGACTACAACGCCTCGCTCCGCCCGCCGCACTCGGCGCTCGGCTTCTCGGCCATCTGCTCCAACTGCCACGGCGTCACGGTGTGGGCCGGCGGCACCTACGACCACTCGACGACGCCGTTCCCGCTCACCGGCGCCCACAAGACCGTCGTTTGCGCGAGCTGCCACAGCGACGGCGTCTACAAGGGCAAGCCGATGGACTGCGCGTCCTGCCATCAGGCCAACTACACGGCGTCGAAGAACCCGCCGCACGCAGCCGCCGGGTTCCCCACGACCTGTACGACCTGCCACACCACGACCGCGTGGGTGCCCAGCACCGGCTTCGACCACAACACGACCGCGTTCCCGCTCGCCGGCACCCACAAGACCACGACCTGCATCTCGTGCCACGGCGACGGGGTGTACAAAGGCAAGCCGACGACGTGCATCTCGTGCCACCAAAAGGACTACACGGCCTCGCTGCGCCCGCCGCACTCGTCGCTCGGCTTCTCGACGTTCTGCTCCAACTGCCACGGCGTGACCGTGTGGGCCGGCGGTTCGTTCGACCACTCCACCACGCCGTGGCCGCTCACCGGCGCCCACCGCGCAGCGCTCTGCAACGATTGCCACGCCGACGGCCTCTACAAGACGAAGCCGACCGACTGCTACTCCTGCCATCAGGCGAACTACGCCGCGTCGAAGACGCCGCCGCATGCCGCCGCCTCGTTCCCCACGCTGTGCGCGAGCTGCCACACGACCACCGCATGGTCGCCGGCGACGTTCAATCACACCACGATGACCAAGTTCCCGCTCACCGGAGCACACATCCCGCTCGCGTGCGCCTCATGCCACAGCGACGGCGTGTACGTCAATCGCAGCACCGTCTGTGTGAGTTGCCACCAGGCCAAGTACGACGCCACGTCCAACCCGAACCACAAGGCCGCCAACTTCCCCACCGACTGCGTGTCGTGCCACACGACCACCACGTGGCTCGGCGCCACCTTCAATCACGATGCGACGTTCTTCCCGATCTATTCGGGCAAGCACAAGACCGTGTGGAAGGCGTGCTCTGACTGTCACACCGTCTCGTCGAACTACGCCCTGTTCCTCTGCACCACCTGCCACACCCAGAAGAACATGGACAGCGCTCACAAGGGGCGTGCCGGCTACAAGTACGACAGTCCCACCTGCTACTCGTGCCACCCCAGGGGCACCAAACCATGAGACGGTCCCTGCCGATACTCCGCCGCCGCGCTGCAGCACGAGGGCTGGCGGTCGCGCTGTGTCTGCTCACCGCGACGCCGGCACGCATCCGCGCGCAGGATGCGCCCGTCGCGTGGACGAAAGTCACCTACCTCAGCGGCGTGATGGTGTACCTCGACGCCGGCTCCAAGGACGGGCTCCGTGAGGGAGCGCGTCTCACGGTCATTCGCGGCGACGTGCCGGTCGGCGAACTCATCGTCGCCTACCTCTCGTCCACCCGCGCCTCCTGCTCGCGGGTGAACCCCGATGCCGCGATCACCATAGGCGATTCCGTGCGCTTCGTCCCGGCCAAAGTGGTCACGACCGCCACTGCCAGCGCCGCGCCCGGCGCCGCCCGACGCTCGTCCTCCGACGGCGTGCTGCGCGGACGACTCGGCCTGCGCTACATGCTCCTCACGCCGAGCGTGGGCAGCTCCCTCGCCCAGCCGGGCATCGATGCCCGACTCGACGGCCATCGCCTCGGCGGCCTGCCGATCAGCCTCACCGTGGACATGCGCGCGCAACGCTCCACCTACACCAACTCGGATACGAACGCCACCGCGCGACCTGGTGAGCAGACCACGCGCGTGTACCAGGCGATGGTCCAGTACACCCCCGACGGATCGCCACTCCGCCTCTCGCTCGGTCGGCAATTCGCGCTCGCCCTCTCGTCCGTCGGCATGTTCGACGGCGTCGCCGTCGATCTCGACGGCGCCCGGTTCAGTACGGGCGCGTTCGCCGGGCAGGAGCCCGATCCTTCGTCGTACGGCCTCTCCAATCTCACGCGCGAATACGGCGCGTATGTCCAGATGCATCACCGCCCCGGCCAGACGCAGCTCTGGTCACTGACCCTCGGCGGCGTGGGCGCCTACACGAGCGGCCAGATCGATCGCGAGTTCGGGTTCGCGCGGCTCACCTACACGAGCCGATGGTTCTCGATCTACGCCACGCAGGAACTCGACGTCAATCGAGGATGGAAGGGACTCGAGGAGGGCTCCTCGACGACCCCCACTTCCACGTTCGTCACGGCGCAGGCCGCGATCACCGACGCGGTGTCGTTGTACGCCGGGGTGGACAATCGCCGCAACGTGCGGCTCTATCGCGACTATCAGAATCCCGAGATCGTCTTCGACGACAGTTTCCGGCAGGGCGAGTGGGGGGGCGCGTCCCTTTCACTGTTCGGCCGCCTGCGGCTGAGCGGCGAAATGCGGCGCGGGAGCGGCGGGACCACCGGGCCCACGCAATCCGTCACGGCGTCGGCATCGCTCACGCGCCTGACCTCCGCGCAACTCGGCGTCCACGTCCGCTCCACGACCTACGACGGCCCCGCCAGCGCGGGCACGCTTCAGTCGGTCGCCCTCGAAGGAACGCTCTTCAACGTGTTGCACCTGCAATACACCGGTGGTGTTCGCCAGTCGACGCTCACGACCGGCACGGCGCCGCCGCGCACCATCTGGACGAGCGCCGACGCCGACATCGGACTGGGCCGTTCGGTCTACCTCATGCTCTCATCGTACCGGGAAACGAGCGACACCGACCGCAGCCTGCAGACCTACGTGTCCATCAGCTACCGGTTCTGACGGGAAGGGAGCGCAGGGGCTCAACAGGGAACGGTCAGCGCCCGTATCTTCTACCGACCGTCCCTCCCCTCCTCACCCAGGACCGCTTGTGACCCACTCACGCCGCGATTTCCTGAAGACGTCCGCCGCTGCGGCCGCCGGCACGGCGATCGGCGCTCGCATCCTCTCGGCCGGCGACGCGTTCGCCGCCCCGATGCCCACGGCGGGCGATCCCGCCATCAAAGCACTCATGCAGGTCGCCCTCGACGTCGCCAAGGCGTCGGGCGCGAGTTATGCCGACGTGCGCGTCTCCGCCCGCCGCCAGCAGAACGTCAACACGCGCGACAAGATCGTGCAGGGCGCGAGCGACACCGACACCTTCGGCCTCGGCGTGCGCACGCTCGTCGACGGATCGTGGGGCTTCGCCGCCACGAGCAACCTCACGAAGGACGCGATCGCCGCGGCGGCGAAGAACGCCATCGGACAGGCGAAGGCCAACCGCGTGAGCCAGATCAAACCCGTCATCCTCGCGCCCACGCCGGGCAACCAGGTGGGCGAATGGAAGACGCCCATCCAGACGGATCCCTGGAGCGTCTCCATTCCCGAGAAGTGCGCGCTCCTGCTCGACGCCAATGCCGCCGCCGCGAAGGTCAAAGGCGTGCGCAACGTCACGTCGTCGATGTTCTTCCTCAAGGAAGAGAAGACGCTGATGACGAGCGACGGCTCCTACATCGTGCAGACCGTGTATCGCACGCAGCCGTCGATGAGCATCACGGCCGTCTCGGACGACCGCAGCGACTTCCAGACGCGCCAGTCGAACGACGTCGCGCCGATGGGCGCGGGCTACGAACACGTCGTGAACGCCAAGCTCGGCGAGAACTCCACCCGCTGGGCCGAAGAAGCGGTCGCGAAGCTCTCGGCGAAGGCCGTCGAGCCGGGCCGCTACGACCTCCTGCTCCACCCGTCCAACCTCTGGCTCACCATCCACGAGACGATCGCGCACCCGACCGAACTCGACCGCGCGATGGGCTACGAGGCCAACTACGCCGGCACGAGCTTCGTCGCGCCGCCGGAGAAGGTGCTCGGCCAGATGAAGTACGGCTCCGACGTCATGAACATCGTCGGCGACCGAGACCAGCCGGGCTCGCTCGGCGCCGTGAAATGGGACGATGAGGGCGTGCAACCCGTGACGTTCGACATCATCAAGGACGGCGTGTTCGTCGACTACCAGACGACGCGCGAACAGGCCTCGATGCTCGACTGGTACTACAAGAAGGTCGGCAAGCCCGTGCGCTCCTACGGTTGCTCGTACGCACAGAGCTGGAGCGACGTGCAGTTCCAGCGCATGCCCAACGTCTCGCTCAAGCCGGGCAAGAACGACGACACGTGGGAGAGCATGATCGCCTCGATGGACAAGGGCATCGCCATCGTCGGCGACGGCTCCTTCTCCATCGACCAGCAGCGCTACAACGGCCAGTTCGCGGGTCAGGTATTCTACGAAGTGAAGGGCGGCAAGATCGTCG
>CAIRBD010000460.1 GCA_903876745.1 uncultured Gemmatimonadota bacterium | reverse complement strand
GCCGTGGCGACGATGGGCATGCTCGGCACGGCCGGCTACATCCTGGCGATGGACGTGTTCGGCCCGATCACCGACAACGCCGGCGGCATCGTGGAGATGTCGAAGGCGCCGCCGGAGATCCGTGACAAGACGGACCGCCTCGACTCGGTGGGCAACACGACGAAGGCGCTCACGAAGGGCTACGCGATCGGTTCGGCGGCGCTCGCCGCCTTCCTGCTGTTCTCGGCGTACCTCGACGAAGTGAAGAACTACACGGGGCAGCCGCTGCATGTGGACCTGAGCAAGCCGCAGGTGTTCGTGAGCGCGCTCATCGGCGGCATGCTGGTGTTCTGGTTCTCGTCGCTCGCGATGACGGCGGTGAGCAAGGCCGCGCAGAGCGTGATCACGGAAGTGCGCCGCCAGTTCAAGGAGCGCCCGGGGATCATGCTGGGCACGGAAGAGCCGGACTACGCCACGTGCGTGGACATCGTGACGGTGGGCGCGCTGAAGGCGATGGTGCTGCCGGGCGCGCTGGTGCTGGCGTTCCCGATCGGCGTGGGGTTGATCTTCAAGTTCCTCGGCGGCCCGACGGAGCATCTGGGCGCCGAGGCGGTCGCGGGTTTCCTGATGATCGCGACGGTGGTGGGGATCCTGATGGCCGGCTTCCTGAACAACGGCGGCGGCGCGTGGGACAACGCCAAGAAGTACATCGAGACGGGGGTGTACGGCGGCAAGAAGTCCGACGCGCACAAGGCGGCCGTGGTGGGCGATACGGTCGGCGATCCGTTCAAGGACACGGCGGGACCGTCGCTGCACGTGCTGATCAAGCTGCTGTCGACGATCACCCTGGTGCTGGCTCCGCTCTTCATCTGAGCGCGAGAACCGCTCAACGGCGGGTCGACGGTTAACCGCTAACGGTTAACCGTCGACCGTTAACGGAAGTTGGTGTCTCACCACACGCGAGGCCGCAGCCCTTGATCCGGTCCCTGTTTTCGCGCAAACCCATCGCCGCCCTCGTCAACGAGACTGAGGGCAGCGGACTGAAACGAACGCTCGGGGCGGGCGACCTGATCATGCTGGCGATCGGCGCCGTGATCGGCGCCGGTATCTTCGGCTCGATCGGGTCGGCGGCCGCGGGGCAGACCGATGCCGCCGGGCACATCATCCGGGTGGGCGCGGGGCCGGCGCTCGTGCTGTCGTTCCTGCTGCTGGGCGTCGTCTGCTCACTGGCCGGGCTGTGCTACGCCGAGCTGGCCTCGATGATCCCGCAGGCCGGAAGCGCCTACGCCTACACGTACGCGACGCTGGGTGAGGTGGTCGCGTGGATCATCGGCTGGGACCTCATCCTCGAGTACGCGGTGGGCAACGTCGCCGTGGCCATCTCGTGGGGTGACTACTTCAAGGCGCTCACGGGGGACTGGCTCACGCTCCCCGTCTGGCTGACCACCGGCTATCGCACGGCGCTGCTGAGTCCCGATCCGGCGGTGCACGGGCTGCTCAACTCGGCGCCGCACCTGTTCGGGATGCCCTTCCTGATCAACGTGCCGGCGTTCGCGATCGTCGCGTTGATCACGGCGCTGCTGCTCACTGGCGTGCGCGAGAGCGCCCGGGCCAACAACATCATGGTGGCGGTCAAGCTGATCGTGCTCGCGATCTTCCTCATCATGGGGTCGCAGCACATCAATCCGGCGAACTACCATCCGTTCGCGCCGAACGGGTTCCGCGGCATCCACCAGGGCGCGGCGATCGTGTTCTTCGCCTACATCGGGTTCGATGCGATCTCGACGGCGGCCGAGGAGACGAAGAATCCGCAGCGCAACCTGCCGATCGGCATCCTCGGTGGACTCGCGATCTGTACCGTCATCTATATCATCGTGGGCGCGGTCATCACGGGCATGGTGCCCTCGGCGCAGCTCGGATCGGAAGCCGATCCGCTCGCGTACGCGCTGAAGGCGACGGGGCTGACGAGCATCTCCAAGATCGTGGCGCTCGGCGCGGTGTTCTCGATGGCCGCCGTGCTGCACGACTTCCAGTACGGTCAGCCGCGCATCTTCTTCGCGAGGGCGCG
>CAIRBD010000459.1 GCA_903876745.1 uncultured Gemmatimonadota bacterium | reverse complement strand
CGGCCTACTCGGCGGCCAACGTCCACGCGTCGCCCGTGTTCGCGCCCGGCGCCGCGCCCGGCGAAGGCACGATCCGCTACGCGCTGGACGCCAGCCCCGTCTTCCCCGTCAAGGGCGGCGCCTCCGCGCGCGCGGCCTCCCGCAGGCAGACCGGCGGGCACGCCGGCACGGTCATGACCGGCAGCTTCTTCGACCCGGCCAACGGCCCCGACGCGTCGGCCTACTCGGCGGCCAACGTCCACGCTTCGCCCGTGTTCGCGCCCGGCGCCGCGCCCGGCGAAGGCACGATCCGCTACGCGCTGGACGCCAGCCCCGTCTTCCCCGTCAAGGGCGGCGCCGCGCCGCAGACCAACAGCTGGCTGGCCAACGAGGCGCTCAGCGCGCTGTTCCGCGAGTACAAGGCGCGCGGAGGCACCGACCTCCGCGTCACCGAGGCGGCCAGGGCGCTCGTCCGCCGCGCGATCGAGGCCAACGTCAACGCGGTGCTCAGGGAGATCGCGGCCAGGGGAAAGTCGCGCGTGACGGCCGACGGCATCGCCCGCGCGGCCTGCAAGGTCGGAGCGAACGGGCTGCTGCTCGTTTTTTAGAAAATAGCCGCGCTTCGCGCCCATCACTTCGGGACCTCGTCCTTCTCATCCTCTGCCTCCTCCTCCTCCTCCCCCTCGCCGTCCTCCTCCCCCTCGGCGTCCTCGTCCTCCCCCTCGGCGTCCTCGGCCCCCTCCTCCCCCTCGGCGTCCTCGTCCTCCCCCTCGGCGTCCTCGTCATCCTCGTCGTCCTCGTCGTCCTCGTCGTCCTCGGCGTCCTGGAACTCGTCCTGGCCATCGGCGCCGTGCGCGTCGACGTCCATGAAGCTGCCCGCGGGATCGCCTCCCTCGTCGCCCATCGGGTCGTCGTCCTCCACCCAGCGCATCCAGTCGACCGTGACGGTGGCGTCGATCCCGTCGCGGGCGGCACCCAGCCCCAGCAGGCGGGCCCACGTGGCCGGCGCGGCCTTCGCGAGCGTCACGACCGTCGCGCCTCCGTCCGGGCGCACGGACAGGACGTCGCCCGCCACGGCCATGAGCAGCGGCAGCGTCACGGGCGTGCGCACGCCGCTCGGGTCGGCCAGCGTCACCGAGTCGCCCGCCTCGGACACGACGGCTCCGACGAGCTCCTCGGCCCGGCCGTGGCCGCTGACGAGCAGCGTCACGGTGCCCGGGCGCTGCGCCCACTTGACGGTCCAGGCTGGCATGATGTGATGTGTGATGTGTGATGTGTGATGCGTGATGTGTGATGTGTGGTGATGTGGTGATGTGTATGGCGTGGGGCGGTATGTCTTGGTTGACTGGATTGTTGACCTTTACACCTCGAGGAGGTCGATCAAGCCGCCGGTGTCGAGGCCGGGCCCGTCAACATCGGCCTACTCTGGATTTCTGCAAGCAAGGCAACATTCCCCTACGCGAACGCCTTGGTGGATCCGGAGGCGGCGCGGCGCTCGCGGCACGCATCGTTCTTCGCCTTCTTCTCGGCGGCCAGCTTCGGGTTGGCCTTGGCCTTGTTTTCGTTCTTGATCTTCTTCCTCTCCGAGTCGGTCAGCTTGTCTGGGATTTTCGCGGTGGTGGAGGGAGCCATTTGTGCGCGTGCGTATATACACACGCAATTGACAAAAAGACAGACCAAAGACGACGAGTCGGCCTCGGGGACAGCTCAGGGGCGTCCGCCCTGTCGGGAAGTCATCCAAGTGGCGAGTGGACATCCGGGCACATGGCAAGACTCGCCGCCTTGGAGTCATCCACGGTCTCGCCCGGCCTGCTGCTGCTGCTGCTGCTGCTGCTGCTGCTGCCGTTGCAGCGCGTCCGAGCGGTTGAGCAGGCCCTTGGCCATGTTGCTCTGCTCGACCACGCGCATGAAGCGTGCAACGTCTGCGGCCGCGCCGGCTTGGCCGGGCCGCCGTCGGGCGGCGGCGGCGGCGGCGGCGGGTTCGAGATCGCCGCGATGATGCGCGGCACGTGCAT
>CAIRBD010000458.1 GCA_903876745.1 uncultured Gemmatimonadota bacterium | reverse complement strand
TGGGCGTCACGGCGCACATCGTGAATCCCACGCCGTGGCCGTCGATGTTCGGATTCCTCCTCGACGATGGCATCGCCGAGCGCACCGCCGAGGGCACCGCGGCACTGCGCGGCATCGACCGCCTCATCGTGCTCGACATCAGCGACGTGCGGCGTCTCGGCGCCCTCGCCGACGCCGTGCGCGGGCTCGCGGTGTCGCCGCTCGTCATCGATCACCACCTGCCGGGCGAGGAACCACCGGGCACGATCTTCGTCTCCGACACCGCCGCCTGCGCCACCGGCGAACTCGTGTTCGACCTCGCCGAGACGATGGGGCTGCAGATCACGCCCGCGATCGCGACGGCGCTTTACGTGGCCATCCTCACCGACACCGGCGGCTTCCGGTTCAGCAACACGTCGCCGCGCTGTCATGCGATCGCCGCGCGCCTGCTCGCGGCCGGGGTGGATCCCGAGGCGATGTACAAGCGCATCTACGCCTCGGTGCCGCGCGGCCGGCTCGACCTGCTCCGCGACGCGCTGGCCTCGCTCGACGCCGACGAACCGCACGGCATCGCGTGGGTGACCATCCCCGCCGGCGCCCTCGAGCGGTACGGCGTGACCTCCGAGGACCTCGACGGCATCGCCGAGTATCCGCGCTCCATCGCCGGCGTGCGGCTCGCGCTGCTCTTCCGTGACCTCGGCCACGGCAAGGTGAAGATCTCCTTCCGTTCGGTGCGGGGCGTGGACTGCAATGCGCTCGCCAGGCAGTTCGGCGGCGGCGGCCACGCCCGCGCCTCGGGCGCCCTCGTCGCGGGCAGCGTGGCCGACGTGCGCGACCGCGTGCTCGCGGCCGCGCGGGCGATGCTCGCGTAGTCCGGGTCGGGCGTTCGAACTTCCACTGCGGAACCGCGGAAACACGCGGAAACCGGGCGGAGCAACGCGGAGACGGACACACGCTCATTTGCAGTACCAGCGCCCATCAGAGGCGTTCTTGCTCGCGACTGCCGGCCCTGCGCCGACCCGCGGCGTCGTTGAGGCCTCTCGCCGTTTAGATTTCAACCATGACCGACTCTCTCACCTCGCGCATCGACCGCGCGCTGCAAACGATCGTCAATCCGCGCTCCGGCCAGGATGTGCTCGCCTCCGGCCAGGTGCGCGACATCGCCACCACCACCGACGGCAAGGTGCGCCTCTCCCTCCTCCTTGCGTCCAACGACGATGCGACGATGGCGCGTACCGTCCGTCAGGCCGTCGAAGGCATCGACGGTGTCACTGACGTGCGGGTGGACGTGAAGGACGCCGGCGAGTTCGCCGCCGAGCGCGGCACATCCGCTGGTTCCGCTGCGCCCAAGCGTGCGGCGCTCCCCGTGATGGATGCGGCGCCGCAGGCACCGCGCAGCAGCGTCCCCGCGCCGACGCTCTATCCGAACCTCGGCACGATCATCGCCGTGAGTTCCGGCAAGGGCGGCGTCGGCAAGAGCACCACCACGGTGAATCTCGCCGTCGCGCTCGCGCAGATGGGGAAGAAGGTCGGCCTGATGGACGCCGACATCTACGGCCCCAACATCCCGCGCATGATGGGCGTCGACTCGCCGCCCCCGGTGGACGGCGAGAAGATCATTCCCCTCGAGGCCCACGGCGTGAAGATCATGTCACTCGGGTTCCTCATCGAGCGCGACCAGCCCGCCATCTGGCGCGGGCCGATCATCATGAAGATCATCACGCAGTTCCTCCGCGACGTGGCGTGGGGGAAGCTCGATTACTTCCTCGTCGACATGCCGCCCGGCACGGGTGACGCGCAGCTCTCGCTCGTGCAGGCCACGCAGGTCACGGGCGCCGTGATCGTCACCACGCCGCAGGAAGTCGCCGTCGGCGACGCGCTCCGCGGCGCGAAGATGTTCCAGCGCGTGAACGTGCCCGTGTTCGGCGTCGTCGAGAACATGAGCTACTTCGAGAGCCCCGAGACCGGCAAGCCGATGGCGATCTTCGGCACCGGTGGCGGCCGGCGTCTCGCTGAGGAACTCGGCGTGCCGCTGCTCGGCGAGGTGCCGCTGTATCCGCCCGTGCTCGAGGGCGGCGACAGCGGCATGCCCATCGTCGTGGCCGCGCCCGAGAGCACGGCGGCGCGCAAGTTCGTCGAGATCGCGAAGCTGCTCGACAAGTAGCCGGCGCCCGCGGACGGGGTATACTGCACCATGGCCACGTCCGCGATCACCCTGCTCACCGATTTCGGCACCGCCGACGGCTACGTCGCGGAGATGAAGGGCGTGATCCTCGCCCTCGCGCCGGAGCTGCGGATCGTGGACGCCACGCACGACATCCCGCCGCAGGACGTCGAACTCGGCCGCCTCTCGCTCGCGCGCTACTGGCGCCGCTTTCCGCTGGGGACGGTGCACCTCGCCGTCGTCGACCCCGGCGTCGGCTCGGCGCGCGCTGCCATCGCCGTGGAGAGCGGCGGACATTTCTTCGTGGGACCGGACAACGGACTGCTCTCCCCCGCGCTGCTCAGCCGCGATGCGCGCGTCGTGCGGTTGCCGGTGCCCGAGAGCGCATCGCGCACCTTCCACGGCCGCGATGTGTTCGCACCGGCGGCAGCCGCACTCGCCACGGGCACGCCGCTCGAGTTCCTCGGCGAACCGTTTCCCGCCGCGCTCGTGCGTCGCACGCCGCCCGCGCGGCAGCGGGCCGACGGCGCGGTGGAGGGGCAGGTGATCGCCATCGACCGGTTCGGCAACGCCATCACGAACCTCGTCGCGCGGCCGGGCGAACTCGAGGTCAATGGCCGGCGGCTTCCCATCGTGGAGACGTTCGCGGCGGCGTCGGAGGGCATGCCCTTCGCGCTCGCGGGTTCGGGTGGGCTGCTCGAGATCGCCGTGCGCGACGGGAGCGCCGCCGCGCGACTCGGCCTGGCGCGCAACGTGGCGGTGGTGCTCTACCCGCGTCGCTGAGCCGCGGCGGACCGCCGGCGCGCGCCGGCGCGCGCCGACGCGGGGTCGCGTCAGTCGGTGGTGCGGCGCAGCTTGAATCCGCCCACGAAGGCACGCAGTCGCACGCGCACGTGACGCGTGGCCTTCTCGTAGTCGGGCGTGTACCAGCCGTCGCCGCGCTTCACGAGGCCCGAGCCCGAGAGGTCGCCGAGGAACGTCTTCGCGTCCACGAACACGCCGACGTCGGGTGAGAGCCGCAGCGTGAAGTCGCCAAGTGCGACGCTCGCCTGCACGTCGAGGTCGTGCGTGAGCACGCCGGTGAAATCGAGGTCGAGGGCGCCCACACCCACGTTCGCACGTATGCGATCGGTGGCCGCGTTCACGCCCTTCACCACCTTCACCGACGCTGCCCCCGCCTCGAGTGTCATCGTGCGCATCGACACCGGGTTCGGCGCGTCGAAGCGGAGCGTGACTTCGGCCGCGCCCCCCTTGAGCGAGAGGTCGGTGATCCGGAGGCCGCCGAGCTGTACGTCGCCCTCCACCGCGCCCACCTCGAACCTGAGGTCCAGCGGCACGCGCGCGGAGAGCTGCGCCTGCATGGCTCCCGCGTCCTGGTCGCCGTGGTTCCAGTTCATGTGCGACGACTTCAGCCCCAGCGACAGCGTATGCGAGAGGCTGTCGTACCGGCTCACCGGCTCGCTCCGATCGGCGTCGTACTTGAGGTGCATCGTGTAGAGATCGCCGGCGGCGGCCGGGCGCAACTCCAGCTTGCCCGCGGCATACTGCACGTTCACGACGAGCGGTGCGGTGTCGCGCAGTTGCCGTGAGGCGTCGAGCGTGCGCCAACGCTGTGCGAGCGCGGGGGTCGCGGCGGCCATGAACAAAGCCGCGGCGATGAGCGGGCGCACTCTCATTTCTGGACCGGTGTGCTGTAGGGGGTCGGGCGGCGCGCGGCCACCACGCCGCCGATCGGCGTGGGCGTCTGCCAGCTCGCCGCGTTCATCGCCTTCACCGCGGCGGGAGCTGTGCGCCGCCGCACGCCGCCGCGCGAGATGAGCGTCGCGCCAAGACCGGCCGTCGCGGCGACCCACGTGATCGCCACCGCCATCGTGCGCACGATGACGTGCGCCAGCGGCGACCAGGCGAGCGACGAAGCGAGGAACCAGGGCGCCATCAGGATGACCACGCCGGCGACCACCGCGAACAGCGCCGCCGCACGACG
>CAIRBD010000457.1 GCA_903876745.1 uncultured Gemmatimonadota bacterium | reverse complement strand
GTGCGGATGCTGCAGCTTGGCGGTGGTCTTGATCTCGGCGAGGAAGCGCTCGGCGCCGAGCGTGGCGCCGAGGTCCTCGTGCAGCACTTTGATGGCGACGTCGCGCTCGTGCTTGAGATCGTGCGCCAAGTAGACGGTGGCCATGCCGCCGGATCCGAGTTCGCGCTCGATGCGGTAGCGGCCCGAGAGGGCGGCGGTGAGACGCTCGGTGGCGGAGGTCACGGTGGTGCAAGTATGCGGCGCTTCCCAGTGGCGCGCCATTCATGCAGGGACGGCACCTTCACTGGCAGACTACACCTGTTCAGCGGTTAGTGCGCGCCCGGCGACTTCGCGACGGGGTGTGCACGCGCATCGCGACTGTACGGCGTCACGAGCGCGCGAGTGAAGCCGTGACTCCCACCGGCCACGTCCTCGCTGCAATTTTCTTTCATGTCCAAACCCCGCCCTACTGACTGGTCCTCCCGCGCCGTCTCCGCCGACGACGCCGTCGGCCTGCTGCATAGCTCGAGCAACGTGTTCGTCCACGGCGCCGCTGCCACGCCCCATCCCCTGATGGAAGCGATGACGCGCCGCACCGACCTCGAACACATCAAGCTCTACCACATGCACACCTCCGGCGCCGCGCCGTGGACCGACGCCGAGCACAATGGCCGGTTCCGGTCGATCTCGCTGTTCAACGGCCCCGCCATGCGCGACCCGGTGAACGCCGGCCGCGCCGACTTCGTGCCGATCTTCCTCTCCGACATCCCCTCGCTGTTCCTCTCGGGGCGGGTGCAGCTCGATGTCGCCTTCGTGCAGCTGTCACCGCCCGACGCGCACGGCTACTGCTCGCTCGGCACGAGCGTGGACTGCGCGCGAGCGGCGGTCGACAGCGCGCGGTTCATCGTGGCCGAGATCAACGAGCAGATGCCGCGCACGCACGGCAACAGCGCCGTGCCGTTCGAGCGGATCGACGCCTTCATCCACACCGACCGGCCGCTGCCAACGCACGAAGCCACAATAGAGACCGACGTGGAGGCGCGCATCGGCGAGCTCGTCGCCGGGCTCGTCGAAGATCGCGCGACGCTCCAGGTGGGGATCGGGTCGATCCCCGACGCCGTACTCGCGCGCCTCACGGAGAAGCGCGACCTCGCCGTGCACACGGAGATGTTCTCCGACCGGCTCGTGGACCTCGTGGAATGCGGCGCCGTGACCAACAAGTACAAGGCCATCGACACGGGGCTGGTGATCACGACGTTCACCATGGGCTCGAAGCGCACGTACGACTTCGTGCACGACAACCTGCGCGTGGAGTTCCACGGCTGCGACCGCACCAACGACACGCAGCGCATCGCGCGCAATCCGCGGGTGACGGCCATCAACTCGGCGCTCGAGGTGGATCTCACCGGTCAGGTATGCGCCGATTCGATCGGCCACAAGATCTACTCGGGGATCGGCGGGCAGATGGACTTCATGCGCGGCGCCGCGCGGAGCCGTGGCGGCAAGCCGATCATCGCGCTGCCGTCGACGGCGGCGCGCGGGACGATGTCGCGCATCGTCACCGAGCTGAAGCCGGGCGCCGGCGTGGTGACGACACGCGGCCACGTGCACTGGGTGGTCACCGAGTACGGCGCCGTGAACCTGCACGGGTTGTCGCTGCGGGAACGTGGCGAGGCGCTCAGTTCCATCGCGCATCCGGATTTTCGGGCCGAGCTCCGGCGCGACCTGCAGCGGCTGAACCGGGGCTGACGCGGGGGAAGGAGTGCGCGAGACTCCGTGCGGCAATCCCCGACACCCTATCGGTCATTTCCGGAGCCCGCGCGACGTGTGCCTCTGATATGGTACTGATGGGGCGGTCGCTTCGGCCGCCCCGTCGAGGCCCCGGTGACGCACATGACTTCGCGCACCACATCGTCTGTTGCGCCAGTGCCGACGTCGGCGCTGGATGCGTTGCTCGCCGCCGAGCAGGAGATCGCGCAGCGGCTTGCCGACGCTGACCGCGACGGCGCCGAGATCCTTCGCGTCGCCCGGGCCGATGCCGCCGCGACCTCCATCGCCGCCGCCGATGTGCTGGCGCTCGAACTCGCCGCCATCGCTGCGCGTTCGAGCGCCGACATCGCGCGGGCGGTGGGCGATATCCGCCGCGACGCGCTGCAGGCCGTGGCACGCTACCACGCCCTCACTCCCGCCGAGGTCACGGCGCTCGGCGCCGACGTCGCGGCACGCTCCACCGGACTCGGAGCGTTGCCGTGATCGTCCCCATGGCGCGCATCCGTATCCTTGGCCCGCGCGAGCGGCTGGCCGAGACGCTGCG
>CAIRBD010000456.1 GCA_903876745.1 uncultured Gemmatimonadota bacterium | reverse complement strand
GTCGGCTTCGATCGTGCTGTCCGTTCTCGTGGTCGGCGGGCTGGGATGGGTCGGCTACTTGTTGGCGCGGAAGTTCCGGCCGCCGCGCGCCGGCTGGCCGCTGGGCGCGACGCTGCTCGTGATGTACGCCGGCGTGGTGCTGGTCGGCTACCCCGTGTTCAAAGAAACGCGCCCGGGCGCTGACCTCGGAACGTGGCTGCAGTCGCATATGGACGCGCCGGATCACATCGTGATCTACCGGCAGGGCCAGTGGAAGGCGAGCCTGCGGTTCTACGCGCGCCATCCGGTGCAGCAAACGCAATTGGCCGATGAACTGCTCGCGACATGGCGGTCACCCGGGCGAACCTATGCGGTGATGGTGGCGTCTGACGTGGCCGTGCTTCGTCAGGCCGGCCTACCGGTCATCGAAGTGCACTCGGAGTCGGCCGTGATCGGCAACTCCGGCCGGTATCTCCGCACGCAGATCTGGGGCAAGGTCGTGATTGTCACGAACCGGCCGCCGCCGCAGCCGTAGTCGCGGACCTTCAGGTCCGCGAAGCCTTCCGCGCCTTCAGATACTCGAACACGATCGGCAGGATCGAGACGAAGACGATCCCGAGGGCGACCAGCGAGAAGTTGTGTTTCACGACGGGGATGTTGCCGAAGAGCGCGCCCGCGCCGACGCATAGCCCCACCCAGCCCACCGCGCCCGCCAGGTTATAGACCATGAAGGTCCGCGTCGACATGCGCCCCGCGCCCGCCACAAACGGCAGAAACGTGCGCACGATCGGCACGAATCGGCTGAGCGCAACGGCGCTGCCGCCGTGCTTTTCGAAAAAGGCGTGCGCCTGGTCCAGGTACTTTCGATTCAACAGCTTGCCGAAAATCGTGTCGTTGCCCGTCGCCTGAAAGACCCTCGGCCCGATGGCGCGGCCGATGAAGTAGTTGACGGTGTTGCCCAGGTAGGCCGCCGCGATGAGCAGCAGGCTCACCAGCGGCAGGCTGAGCGCGGGCGCCGCGCCGTCCTCGCCGATCACCGACAGGGCGCCGATGGCGAACAGCAGGGAGTCGCCGGGCAGAAACGGGGTCACCACCAATCCGGTTTCCGCGAAGATGACCGCAAACAGGATTCCATAGACCCATTGCCCGTAGAGACGCACGGCTTCAAGCAAATGTGTGTCGACGTGCAAAAGGAAGTCTATAATCCGCGCCATGCCAGCAATGTACATCATCATTCCGGTCCTGGGTGTGCTCGCGGTGGCCTACCGCTTCTATAGCGCGTTCATCTCCGCGAGAATCATGATGCTCGACGACACCCGCGCTACGCCGGCGCACACGAAGGAGGATGGGCAGAACTTCCATCCGACCTCGCGCTGGGTGTTGTTCGGCCACCACTTCGCCGCGATTACGGGCGCGGGACCGCTGATCGGACCGGTGCTGGCCGCGCAGTTCGGCTGGGCGCCCGGCCTCATCTGGATCGTCGCCGGCGTGTGTCTCGCTGGCGCGGTGCACGACATGCTGATCCTCTGGGCCTCAACGCGACGGGGCGGGGCATCGCTCGCCTCGATCGCGCGGAGCGAGATCGGACCGGTCGCCGGCACGACCGCCGCCATTGCCATCATCTTCGTCGTCGTCGTGGCGCTCGCGGGGCTCGGCCTCGCGGTCGTCAACGCGCTGCAGGAAAGTGCGTGGGCGGTGTTCACGATCGGCCTCACGATTCCGATCGCGCTCTTCATGGGTTTCTACACGCACTATTGGCGCAAGGGCAAGACCTCTGAGGCCACCGTCATTGGCGTGACAGCGCTGATCATTGCCGTCGTGGCCGGCAAGCCGATCGCCGCGTCGTCGATCGGGCACTGGTTCCTTCTGTCGCGTCAGCAGCTGATCATGGTGCTTGCCGCCTACGGCTTCATTGCGTCGGTCCTGCCGGTGTGGATGCTGCTCGCGCCGCGCGATTACCTCTCGTCGTTCATGAAGATCGGCACGATCGGCTTCCTCATCATCGGCGTCGTCATCGTGAACCCGCACCTGCAGATGCCCGCGTTCTCCGCGTACATTGGCGGCGGCGGGCCGATCATCCCCGGCACGCTGTTTCCATTCGCGTTCATCACGATCGCGTGCGGCGCAATCTCCGGCTTTCACGGCCTCATCGGTTCGGGCACGACGCCGAAGATGATCGACAAGGAAAGCGATATTCGTCCGATCGGGTACGGCGCGATGCTGATGGAAGGCGTCGTGGGTGT
>CAIRBD010000455.1 GCA_903876745.1 uncultured Gemmatimonadota bacterium | reverse complement strand
GCGCTGCCTGTGGGGCAGATGTATCACGTGGCCGTCGACGACCGCACGCCGTACTGGATCTACAGCAACAAGCAGGACGACAGCCGCTCGGTGCGGGCGCCGAGCACGTCGCGCATGACGGTGGCGAACGTACCGAACTACGGACGCGCCGGCGCCTTCGGCGCTCGTGGCGGCGGTGCCGGCGGCGACAATGCGCCGGCCGACTTCGGCGGTGGTGGCGGGCGCGGTGGCGCCGCGCCGTCGCCGTGGCAGGGGCCGCTCGGCGGGTGCGAGTCGGGCTTCACCATCCCCATGCCGGGGAACAGCGACGTGGTGTGGGCGACCTGCTACGGCAACACCGTCACGCGCTACGACCACAAGGTGGAGCAGATCCGCTCGGTGAGCCCGTGGCAGCACACGCTCGATTTCGAGCCGAATCAGGCGAAGTACCGCTGTCACTGGACGCCGCCGCTCGCGATCGATCCGTTCGATCCGAACACGGTCTACTACGGCTGCCAGGTGATCTTCAAGACGCAGAACGCGGGACAGAGCTGGAGCGTGATCAGCCCGGACCTCTCGACGAACGATCCGTCGCGTGTCGTCTCGAGCGGCGGCATCGTGGGCGACAACCTGGGCCAGTTCTACGGCGAGGTGGTGTTCGCCATCGCGCCGAGCGAGATCAAGCGCGGGCTGATCTGGGCCGGCACGAACGACGGCAAGATCTGGAACACGCAGGACGGCGGCACCAAGTGGAACGACGTCTCGAAGAACGTCACGGGGATGGCGCCGTGGGGGACGATCCGCCGCATCGAGCCGTCGCGCTTCGACGCAGGTTCGGCCTACGTGGTGGTGGACTACCACATGATGGACGACCGCAAGCCGTACATCTTCAAGACGACGGACTACGGCAAGACGTGGACGCGCATCAGCGACGGGCTGCCGCAGGACCATCCGTTGTCGTATGTGACGACGGTCGCCGAGAACCCGAACCGCAAGGGGATGCTGTTCGCGGGCACGGGGCATCAGGTCTTCTACTCGATCGATGACGGCGCGAAGTGGACGGAACTGAAGGCCGGTCTGCCGGCCGCGCCGGCGACGTGGATCGTCATCAACAAGGCGCAGCACGACGTGGTGGTGTCGACGTACGGGCGCGGGCTGTGGGTGCTGCGCGACATCACGGTGCTCGAGCAGAGCGACAAGGCTGTGGCCGACGCGGCGGTGCACATCTACGAGCCGCGGCCGGGGCTTCGCACGGCGCGGGGCGGCAGCGCGGGCATCACGTTCACGCTCAAGGAGGCGCCGAAGGACTCGATCGACGTGTCGATCGTGGATTCGACGGGCACCGTGGTGCGCAACATCCGTACGCTCGCGCGGGCCGGCACGAACCGCGTGAACTGGGACCTGCGGTACGAAGGCCCGAAGCAGCCGGAGTTGCGCACGACGCCGGCCGACAATCCGCGCATCTGGGACGAACCGCGGCACAAGGACAAGGTGACGCGCATCGTCGATCACTGGGGGATCGCGGGGCCGCAGCGCGCGGGCGCGCTCGCCGCGCCGGGGCGCTACTCCGTTAAGATCGCGGCTGGCGGCGCGACCGCCACGCAGTCGTTCGCGATCGTGAAGGACGCGGCGCTGCCGAGTTCGGCGGCCGACCTCGTGACGTCGACGGCGGCGCAGGTGCGTGCGGTGAAGGCCATCGACGGCTCCGTGGACCTGATCAACCGGCTCGAGATCCTGCGGAAGCAGATCGAGGATCTCGTCGCAAGCGACAGCACGGCACCCGCCGCGAAGGCCTCGCTCGCCGACGTGGACAAGAAGGCGCTCGACGTGGAGTTGCTGCTGCTCTCGAAGGAGGAGCTGAACAGCGACGACAAGTGGTTCACCGAGCGGCACCGGCTCTACATGAGTCTCGTCTGGCTGTCGGCCGAGGTGGGCACGGGCGGCGGTGACGTGGCGGGCGGGGCGGACTACCGGCCTACGGACGCCCAGGGGACGCTCCTGGTGGAGTTCGAGAAGGAGCTCGTGAGCGCCAAGTCCGCGTTCGCCCGCCTGATGGGGCGCGACGTGCGGGCGTTCAACGCGCAGATGGCGGGGAAACTGCCTCCGCTGAGCGATGAACTGGCCAAGAAGAAGCCGGCTCCGGCGGTGTTGCCGTAGGCCGCCAGAGGCTGCCATAGGCAATCGCCGGCTGAACCCTTTCGGCCGGAAATCCGTTATTGGTTAAGGCTGTGCGCGCCAATCGGTGATTGGTGGCGCCAGTCAGGCAACCCATTGCCCTGTCTGCGGTTCTAACCGTTCGAGCGATTCGACGGACCGCGGACAGTGCGCGGGCTTGCCCATCCACCTTCACTCCGGCTTCTCCCAGTGACGCTGCGCCGCCTGCTCGTCGTGTTCTCGTTGTTGTTCGCCTCGCTCGCCGCGCGCCCGATGGCTGCGCAGGGCGTGGATGTCATCCGTGGCCGGGTCGTCGGTGCGGATTCGCAGGCCATCGATGGGGTGCGCGTCACCGTCACGTCGCTCTCGGGCGCCGTGAACCGGCAGACCCGCACCGACAAGAACGGCCGGTTCACGGTCACCTTCCCGAACGGCGAAGGGGACTACTTCGTGAGCTTCAGCGCCATCGGCTACGCGGTGAAGCGGTTCGAGGTGAAGCGCACGGCCGACCAGGACATCCTCGTCGCCGACGCGAAGCTCTCCCGCACGCAGGAGGTCGACGCGATGCGTATCATCGCGCCGCGCGACCGCGTGGACCGCAACTCCGCGAACGCCGACGTGTCGGGCACGGAGCGGCAGGTGAACACGTCCGCGCTCTCGGCCGATCAGCTCGGCGACCTCGCGGCGATGGCGGCGTCGATCCCCGGCATCACGCTCATCCCCGGCTCGGATGGCGATCCCTCCGGCTTCTCGGCGCTCGGGCTGGGCGCCGACCAGAACAACACGACGCTCAACGGCGCGAACTTCGGCGGCGCGAATCTGCCGCGCGACGCGGCCATCTCGAGCTCGCTCGTGACGTCGCCGTACGACGTGAGCCGCGGCGGCTTCAGCGGCGGGCAGTTCTCGATCAACACGCGCGGCGGGAGCAACTACATCCAGCGCACCGCGTCGCTGAACATCGACGCGCCGCAGATGCAGTGGACCGATCCGGCGGGCCGCGCGCTCGGCCAGCAGTACACGAACCTCTCGCTGGGCGGGCTCGTGGGCGGCCCCGTGACGCTCGACGAGTCGTTCTACAACTTCAGCTACCAGCTCGGACGGCGCTCGAACGAACTGCAGACGCTGCTCAACACCGATCCGCTCGGACTGCAGACGACGGGCATCTCGTCGGATTCGGTGGCGCGGCTGCGTACGATCCTCGGTGGTCTCCGGGTGCCGACGACGGCTGCCGGGATCCCCGGCGAGCGGCTCGCCGACAACGGCCTGGTGCTCGGGACGTTCAACATCGCGCCGCCGGGCTCCAAGAGCGGCACGGCGGTGAGTGTCACGTATTCGGGTTCGTGGGGCAAGCAGTCGCCGGCGTCGAGTTCGCTCACGTCGGAGTTCCCGGCGCACAGCGGCGAGCGCACGAACTGGAGCGGCTTCGTGTCGGCGCGGCACTCGACGTATCTCGACTTCGGGTTCGGCATCCTGAGCGAGACGCAGCTCTCCGTGAACCAGAGCAAGAACTGGGGCACGCCGTACCTCGCGATGCCCAACGGCAGTGTGCTCGTGAACTCGACCTTCGCCGACGGCACGAACGGCGTGAAGTTCGTGAGCTTCGGCGGCAATCCGAACCTCGGTGTGAGTTCGCGCAACGGCAGCGTGGCGTTCAGCAACATGCTGAGCTGGTTCAGCGAGAGCAACAAGCACCGCATCAAGCTCAACACCGAGTTGCGCCGCGACGATTACACGCAGGACCAGACGACGAACCTGCTCGGCACGTTCACGTTCAACTCGCTGGCTGACCTGCAGGCCGGGCATCCCGCGGCGTTCTCGCGGCAGCTCACGCCGCGGCAGCGCACGGGCGGTCAGTACGTGGGCGCCATCGCCCTCGGCGACTCGTACAAGCGCAGCGACCGGCTGCAGGTGCAGTACGGCGTGCGGCTCGACGGCAACCAGTATGAGGGCGCGCCGGCGCGCAATGCGCAGCTCGAGCAGCTCTATGGCGTGCGCAACGACCAGGTGCCCAACAAGCTCTACGTGAGCCCGCGCATCGGCTTCTCGTGGGCCTACGGCACGGCGCCGCAGATCGCCGGCTTCGAGGGCGCCGTGCGCGGCCCGCGCGCCGTGGTGCGCGGTGGCATCGGCATGTTCCAGAACACGCCGGGGACGACGCTCGTCGGCACGGCCATCGACAACACCGGGCTTCCGGGCGCGGTGCAGCAGGTGACCTGTCTCGGTCCTGCGGCCCCGATGCCGGACTGGAACAACTACCTGACGAATCCGACCGCCATCCCCACGGCCTGCGCGGACGGTTCGCAGGGGACGGTGTTCGCGAACAGCGCGCCGAACGCGACGCTCTTCGCCAGGGACTACGCGGCGCAGCGCTCGCTGCGCTCGAACCTGCAGTGGGCCGGTCCCATCCTGAACAACACGTTCACGGCCACGTTCGAGGCGACGTACTCGCGCAACATGAACCAGCAGGGGGCCGTCGACCTCAACTTCTCGCCGGTGCAGCGCTTCACGCTCGGAAGCGAAGGGAACCGGCCGGTGTTCGTGCAGCCGACCAGCATCGACCCCATGACGGGAACGATCGCCTCGCGCGACGCGCGGGTGTCGCCGCTCTACAACCGCGTGTCGGAGTTGCGCAGCGACCTGACGTCGGAGAGCAAGCAGCTCCAGGCGCGGTTCTCGCCGGCGACGTTCAGTACGGCGTGGTCGTGGAGCCTCGCCTACGTGTACTCGAACTACCGCGAGCAGTTTCGCGGGTTCCAGAGCACGGTCGGCAACCCCCTCGACGTGGCGTGGGGCCGCTCCGGCATGGACGCGCACCACCAGATCCAATACTCGCTCGGCTACAACTTCTTCGACGCGGTGCGCGTGAGCTGGAACGGCAACATCCGCTCGGGGTCGCCGTTCACGCCGAGCG
Organism: uncultured Gemmatimonadota bacterium; assembly: GCA_903876745.1. GTDB lineage: Bacteria > Gemmatimonadota > Gemmatimonadetes > Gemmatimonadales > Gemmatimonadaceae > Fen-1231. The sequence continues at coordinate 2,059 of CAIRBD010000455.1, read as the reverse complement.
TGGCGGGCGACGTCAATGGCGACGGCTACTCCGGCAACGACCGCGCGTTCATCTTCGATCCGTCGGCGGCCGCCGACGCGTCGGTGGCGACGGCGATGAGGTCGCTCCTCGCCGGCAGCGCGGCGAACGTGAAAGACTGTCTCACGCGGCAGCTCGGCCAGCTCGCCTCACGTAACAGCTGCGAGGGGCCGTGGACGACGACGGCGAACATGAGCATCTCGCTCAATCCGCTCAAGCTCGGACTGCCGCAGCGGGCCACGGTGAGCTTCAGCATCAACAATCCGCTGGGTGCGGCCGACCTGATGCTGCACGGCGAGAACAACCTCAAGGGGTGGGGGCAGCAGCCGTTCGCCGACCCGCAGCTGCTCTACGTGCGCGGGTACGATCCCACCACGCAGCGGTTCAAGTACGAAGTGAACCAGCGGTTCGGCGCCACCAACCCGGCGTTCAACCAGGTGCGCAATCCCGTGGTCGTGACGGCGATGATGCGCTTCGATCTCGGCCCGACGCGCGAGCAGCAGTCGCTCGTGCAGCAGCTCAATACCGGGCGCCGTTCGCAGGGCACGAAGATGAACGAGTCGGTGCTGCGCATGATCTACGGCAACAGCGGCGGCCTCGTGAACCCGATGTCGACGATGCTGCGGCAGGCCGATTCACTGAATCTCACGACGAAGCAGGCCGACAGTCTCGCGACACTCAATCGGTGGTACATGGTGCGGCTCGACTCCATCTGGAGTCCGGTCGCGAAGTCGCTTGCCGCGTTGCCCGACCGGTATGACGTGGACGCCGCGTACGCACAGTATCGCAGAGCCCGTGAAGCATCCGTGGACCTGCTCATGAAGGTGGGCCCGGGCATCAAGCGGATGATGACGCCGGAGCAGGTGCGCCGGCTTCCCTCGATCGTGGCGAGCTACATCGATCCCCGCTATCTCTCGGGCATCCGCAGCGGCACGGCGGGCGGCAACTTCAATCCCTTCGGCGGCGGTGGCATGGGCGTGCCGATGGGCGGTGGTGGTGAAACGCGCGTGATGATCGTCCACTGATGCACGACGGGGCGGGCCAGTCCGGCGTGCCCCGTATCTCCTGAACAACACAGACCCGATGACGTCCATCCGATTCCTCTCCCTCAGTGCGCTCGCCGCGACCGCGCTCGGCGCGCAGCAGCCGGCCACGGTACGCGAGCGCCCGCTCGGTCCGACCATCCACGTCTCCACGGAGCTGCTCGGCGCCGTGAGCGCGGTGCGTGGCCTGCCCGACGGCAAGCTGCTCGTGAACGACATCACGGGCCGGAAGGTCGTGCTGTTCGATTCGACGCTTGCGACGTCGGTGCTCGTGGCCGACACGACGAGCGCGACGGCGAACGCCTACAGCTCGCGCGCCGGCGGTCTGATCCCGTGGAAGGGCGACACGACGCTCTTCGTGGACCCCAACTCGCTCTCGATGCTGGTGCTCGACGGCGCGGGCAAAGTGGCACGCGTGATGAGCGTGCCGCGCCCGAACGAGGCGCAGTTCCTCGTCGGCGGGCCCAACGGCACACCCGGAACCGACCCGCAGGGGCGGCTGCTGTTCCGCGGCACACCGAACATGATGCGCATGATGAGCAGCATGGGGCTGGGCGGCGGCGCCGATCACGACCACAATGCGCCGCCGCCGGATTCTGCGCCGCTGCTCCGCATGGACCTCGCGACGCGCAAGATGGACACGGTCGGCGCGCTCAAGATCCCCAAGCAGAACGTCTCGGTGAACCGTGACGACGCCGGCCGCATCTCGGTGAACATCACCGTGAACCCGATGCCGGTCGTGGATGACTGGGCGATCCTCTCCGACGGGTCGGTCGCCGTGCTTCGCGGGCAGGACTATCACATCGATTGGGTGCGTCCGGACGGGACGCATGCCTCCACGCCGAAGATCCCATTCGACTGGAAGCGCATGAGCGACGATGACAAGGTCGCGTTCATCGACTCGTCGCGCGTCGCGATGGAGAAACTCCGGCAGTCGGCGATGTCGGGGAACATGAACGCGGCGGCTGCGGGTGCGGCGAGCGTGATGGGGGGCGGCG
>CAIRBD010000454.1 GCA_903876745.1 uncultured Gemmatimonadota bacterium | reverse complement strand
CGCTCATGGAGGACGTCGCCGACGCGAGCGCCTGGCCGGTGTTCGCGTCGGGCGGCGTCTCGTCACTCGCCGACCTGCGTGCGCTCGATGAACGGGGACTTGCCGGCGCGGTCCTCGGCATGGCGCTGTACACCGGCGCCCTCGATCCCCGACTTCTCGTGGAGGAATTCTCGTCGTGACCGAACCTGTCATCATCGAGCGGCAGACCAGGGAGACGACCATCCGCGTCGATGCGATCATCGGCAGCGGAGTGTCCCAGGTGGACACCTCCGTTCCCTTCCTCGACCACATGCTGACGGCGTTCGCCCGCTACGCCGGGATCGACCTCATCGTCAGGGCGCGAGGCGATCTGCGCCACCACATCATCGAAGACGTCGCACTCGCCGTGGGTACTGCCGTGAGCGGGCTCGTACCCCGTGGTGCGGCTCGTTACGGCGAACGGACCGTACCGATGGACGAGGCGCTCGTGCAAGCGGTACTCGATGTCGGTGGCCGCCCGTACTACCGCGGGCCGATTCCCAGTTCGCTATACGACCACTGGATGCGCTCGTTCTGCGACGCCGCGAAGTTTACACTGCACGTGCGTGTGCTCCGCGGTACCGACCGGCACCACGTGGTCGAGGCAGCGTTCAAGGCGCTCGGCTTCTCGCTGCGACAGGCGCTCGCCGACACCGGTAGTGTGTTCAGCACCAAGGGTGCCGTGCGCCTGGAACAGTCGTGACGCTCAGCACCCGTCTCATCGTCTGCCTCGACGTCCGCGACGGTCGCGTCGTGAAGGGCACGCAGTTCGTGGGTCTGCGGGATGTCGGCGACCCCGTGGCGCTCGCGGAGCGTTACGAACGCGAAGGCGCGGACGAGATCGTGTTCCTCGATATCGTCGCGACGCACGAGGAGCGCGCCACGCTGCTCGACCTGGCTCAGCGCACGGCGGAGCGCCTGTTCATCCCGTTGACGATCGGCGGGGGGATCCGTACGGTCGCCGACATCGGCACGGCCCTGCGCGCCGGCGCCGACAAAGTGGGCATCAACTCGGCCGCCGTGCAGAACCCACACATCCTTACCGAGGGCGCCGAGCGGTTCGGTGCGCAGTGCATCGTGGCGAGTATCGATGCGAAACGCGAGGGAGAACGCTGGGTCGTCTACACCGCCGGCGGTCGAAACCGGACAGACCTCGATGCGGTGACGTGGGCCCGTGAATGCACCGCTCGCGGAGCCGGAGAGATCCTCCTCACCAGCATCGACCAGGATGGCGCGCGATCGGGATACGACATCGAACTCACGCGTGCGGTCGTCGCCGCCGTCGATGTCCCGGTGATTGCCAGCGGAGGCGCCGGCACCAGCGAGCACGTCGTTTCGGCGATCCGTGATGCTGGAGCGGAAGCCGCCCTCGTCGCCGGGATCCTGCACGACGGTGTGACGACCGTCGCCGCGATCAAGACTGCGATGCGGGACGCGGGGCTCTCCGTTCGCCCGGTGGCCGCATGAACGAATCCCCTGACCTGCTCATGCACGCGGCCCTCGAGGTCGCCGAACTCGCAGGGGCGACGGCGATGCGATTCTATCGCACCGGCCTTGCCGTCGAGTGGAAGGCCGATGGAAGTCCCGTCACCGCGGCCGACCGGGCCGCTGAGGATGCGGCTCGGCAGTGGATCCGCAAACGGTTCCCAGGCGACGGCATTCTCGGCGAGGAGTTTGGCGTGGAAGAAGGCTCGACGGGCCGCCGGTGGATTCTCGACCCGATCGACGGCACCAAGAGCTTCGTCCGGGGCGTACCGTTGTGGGGGTCGCTGGTCGCGCTCGTCGACGGCGATGATGTGATCGCCGGCGCCGCGTCGTTCGCACCGATCGGCGAGTCGATCGCTGCGGCACCGGGGTGCGGCGCGTGGTGCAACGGCGCGCGCGCGCTGGTCAGTGCCGTGTCGACGCTCGATGCGGCCACGGTGCTCATTACGGACGACCGGACGCCGGGCCCGCCCATGGCCCACACCGGATGGCGCCTCCTCCACGAACGCGCGGCCGTCAGTCGCACGTGGGGCGACTGTTTCGGTTACCTCATGGTCGCCACCGGACGCGCCGAGGTCATGATCGACCTGACGCTGAACGACTGGGACGCCGCGTGCTTCCAGCCGATCATCACCGAGGCGGGTGGTCTTTTCACGAACCTCGATGGCGCGCCCACGGCCTTCGGCGGGAATGCCGTCGCGACGAACATGGCGCTTGCCGCCGAAGTCCGACATATCCTCCGCGGAGAACCTGTATGACGTTCGATCCGTCGACCCTCGACTACGCCAAGGGCGGTGACCTCGTCACCGTCGTGACACAGGACGCCCTTAACGGTCAGGTGCTTATGGTCGCGCACGCCGACGTGGCCGCGATGCGGCGCACGGTCGAGACCGGTGAGATGCACTACCGATCGCGGACACGCGGGCTCTGGCACAAGGGCGCGACCAGCGGCAACGTCCAGCGCGTCATCGAACTCCGCGCTGACTGCGACGGCGACGCCGTGCTCGCCCGAGTCATCCCCGCGGGTCCGGCTTGCCACTCGGGTGCCGTCACCTGCTTCGGCGACGTGGCCGCTGACGTCTTGTCCGATCTCGATGCGACGATCGACGCGCGAGCCAGCGTGCCTGACGCGACGAGCTACACGTCGTCGCTGCTCGAAAACAGGAACACGCGGCTCAAGAAGATCGGAGAAGAGGCCGCGGAACTGGTCGCTGCCTGCGCCGACGCCGACCCTGTCCGTGCAACAGAAGAAGCCGCGGATCTCATCTACCACGCGCTCGTGGCGCTGCACGCCGCCGGCGGATCGCTCGACGGCGTGCGCGAGGTGCTCCGGTCGCGGCGGCGGTGAGCTAGGGGAAGGTCACGAGTCGTTCACGCTGTACTCGTGACGGATCTCCAACGTATGCCCACCGCACGTCGTGAAAGTACTGCCGCACGACGCGCTTGAGGTCGTCTCCGGTCACGGACCGCAACTCCGCGACGAAACGCGCGCCGGCCCGGAAGTCGCCACGGTAGAGTTCGGCGCGCGCGAGGAAGTCCGCTTGTGCGGTCGTCGTCTCGTTATCGAGGAAGTACTCGGTGATGAACTGCGCGACCAGCGGTGCGAGGTTCGCCGTCGGGATGTTGGCTTCCTCCAGAAATCGCACCTCGTTCCGCATGAGGGCGACCGTCGTGTCGGGAGCGGTGGTGGTGACATACAACGCGATCGATGTCAGACCGCGGTCGCGATAATTCGCACTCACCGCATAGGTCAAATTCCGCTTCGACCGGATCTCGGCAAACAAACGCCCCGAAAGGACCGCCGCCGCGACTCGGAGCGCCGGCGCATCGGGATGATTGGCCGGCGGGCCGGCGATGACGCCTTGGACGTAGTTCGTCGGGAGCCCGCGACGCAGGAAGACCGCATCTGCGCCCAGTGGGACGGGCGCGGTGGGCGGCACCCAGCGATACGAACCCGCCGGGAGCTGACCGATCGAGGCGCGCACGAGCGCTTCCACTTTGGCGCGGGTCACATCCCCGACAACGACCAACAGCATGCGTGATGTCACAAACTGCTCGCGATGATATGCGCGCAGTTGCGCACGGGTGATCCGCGCGAGAGTGGCCTCGGTACCGACCGTCGACAGCGCGTACGGGTGCCCCGCGTACGCGATACTGTCGGAAAGGAAATCGAGCATCGCATCCGGACTGTCCGCACGTTGCCGCACGCCACTCACGATCTGTTCGCGGATGAACTCCACATCGACCGAATCGATCGTGGGGTGGATCAGGCGATCCGCGAAGATCGCCCAGGTCGAATCGAGCGCCGCCGGCGTCGTGTGGACGCCGATGACCGTCCAGTCCTCGCGCGGCCCGACGCCGATCTCGCTTCCGGTGCGCGCCAACGCCCGGCGCATCACGTCACGTGGATACTGCTTCGAGCCCCGTTCTGACACCGCGAGCAGAAAACTCTCGAGCCCCGCCGTCTCCTGCGTCGCCTGACGCAGTCCGCCGAGTAAGTATAGGTTCGCGACGACGATGCTCGCTGACGTGCGGCGTTGGATCACGTGCACGCCGCTCACCGTATAGCTGACGGTCGTCGTGTCGACCTGTGCACCGACGGACGTAGCCGCGAGGAGACCCAGCCAGAGCAGACGCTTCACGGGGTGATCCTCGCTCCGACGGCCACGAGTTCCTTTTCGTTCAACCCGATGCGACGGCGATCGTCCTGCGGCAGCATCACGCCGATCAGGTGTGGTTTGTCGATGATGTACTTCGTGGCGTAGACGCGCAGGTCATTGGCCGTGCGCCTGGCCATCTCGTCGTTGTACTTCATATAGTACTCGAGTCCGGAGACGCTCCACCAGAATCCGATCGTGTGCGACGATTCGGAACTGCGCTCGAGGCCGAACGCGGTCGTCACCGACCGGTTGGCCTTGGTCGCATCGAGCTCCTCCTGCGAGAAGTAGCCGGGTCCGGCCACCGCGCGCAATTCGGCAAAGAGCGCCTTGAGCGCGTCCCGAAGTCTTTCCGGCGTCGTCTGACCGCTCACCGTGATCGGACCGACGTTGTTCAACGTGTAGTAGTTCACGAGCACGCCCTGCCACAGGCCGCTATCCACCAGCTTGCGCTGAAAGCGCGACTGCGGGTTGTTGAGCACATCCGAGAACACATCGGCGACGAACGTCGCATCTTCGTCCTTCCGCACACTCGGCCCCTGCCACTGGATCAACACGGTCACCGCATTCACCGATTCTTCGACGATCACGGCGTCGTTGTGCTGCAGGGAAGGGATCGGTGGTACCGGCGCCTTCACGAACGGATCGTCGCCGCGTGGCCAGCCACCGTAGATGCGGGCCGCCGCCGCGAACGCCGACTCGGGATTCACATCGCCCGAGATGATGAGAACTGAGTTGTTGGGTACATAATAGAGCTCGCGGATCGCACGCATCTTTGCCGGCGTGACGGTCGCGATCACCTGCCGATCGCCGATAACGTTCTTTCGGCTCCATTGGTCACCCCACAAGCGGTGACCCATCGCCTCTTCGAGACGGAAGAACGGCTGCGATTCGTTGCGGTCATACTCGCCGATCACGACTTGTCGTTCCCGTTCCAGTTCGTCCTGTCGGAACTTCGGCCCCAGAAGCGCGGCGACCAGATACCGCATCGCTCCATCGAGCGAATCCGAGGGCACGGTCAGGTAGTAGTTCACCTGCTCTTCGCGCGTCGATGCATTGAACACGGCGCCCAGTTCACTCGCCTTGTCGATATACTGGTCCGGCATCGGATACTGGTCGTTCGCTTTGAAGAACATATGCTCATACATATGTGCCAGCCCGGCGTACGCGGGTGACTGCGTGAACGATCCGTTGCGCACGGTCACCTCGACCGTGGCCAGCGGAACGCCGTGGTTCTCGAGGACGATCACCTCGAGGCCGTTGGGCAGCACGCGTCGCTGGATCAGCTTCTCGAGCAGCGCGCGCTGCCCGAGCAGCGGCACGGCCGCGAACGCGAGAAGCACCAGCGCGCTGGCGATAGAGCGCGAGCGCTTGTTGATTTCCGACAACATGTCCAAGGAATTCTCCGCCCCGATGGGCCTGAACCACGAGCTGTTGGGCGCGCTTCGCCCGTCGCTCGCTGCGGACCGGCTGCGCGCCGATGTCGAACTGGCGCCCTTCACGACCTTCCGGATCGGCGGCCCCGCCGACGTCCTGTACGATGCCACATCGGCCGACGATCTCGCTACGGCCATTCGCGTCGCGCGTGCGGCCGGCGTCCCCTACTTCGTTCTCGGCCTCGGCGCCAACATCCTCGTTGGGGACCGAGGATTTCGAGGCCTCGTGATTCGCAATCGCGCCCGCGCGGTGTCATTTCCCTCTCCCCACGTGATTCACGCCGAGAGCGGCGTCCTCGTCGCCGACCTCATTCGAACTGCAGTGTCGCGGGGACTCTCCGGCCTCGAACACTACGCCGGAATCCCCAGCACGGTCGGGGGGGCGGTGTGGCAGAACCTGCACTTCCTTTCACCCGCTCCCGAACGCGAGCGCACGATATTCATCGCCGAGGCCGTCGCGTCCGTCGAGCTTCTGCTCGCCGATGGCGTGCGCCGAACCGTCTCCCGCGATGACATGCGTTTCGGCTACGACACCAGCCGGTTACATGGCTCCGATGAGTATGCGTTGACGGTGACGTTCGCGCTCACGCCGGGTGACGCCCACACGATGCACCGCGTCGTACAGGAGAACCTCGGCTGGCGCGGAGCACGACACCCGTGGCTCGATCACCATCCGAGCGCGGGGTCGATCTTTAAGAAGATCGAGGGTATCGGCGCCGGACGACTCCTCGATCAGTGTGGACTCAAGGGATTCCGGATCGGCGGCGCACAGATCTCGCACCTGCACGCCAACATCATCATCAACCTCGGCGACGCCACCGCGAGTGATGTGCGGAGCCTTATTAACCACGCGCAGGATGCCGTCCAGGGTCGTTTCGGGCAGCATCTCGAACCCGAGATTCGTTTCGTCGGCGAGTTCTGAGTCCCTCAGTGTGAGGCGCTAGAACGACGGACCGACCGCAAGCCGGACGGTCCACGGGGCTGCATGATCGATCGGACGGGCCACGTCGAATCCGACGGTGCCACCGAAGAAACGCAGGCCGACCGCCACAGAAACACGCGCGTCTCCCGTCGCCACGGCGCCAGGCACCAGGCGTCGCATCGCCCGCCACGCGACGTCGGACGACACGCCGGTCCACCCGGACAGCAGACCAAGGGTGAGCGATGGTCCTGGCGCGGGAAGCCAGTACTGCCGGTACACCTGCATTGGCGCCTGCAGCCAGCCTAGTCGGTACATGACGACCCCGCGCAGGACCGCCGCCTGGTTGCCGGCAAACGCCTTGTAGTCGTAGCCGGGAAGGCTCAGCTCACGCCCCACCTCGAACAGTTGCTGAGGGGGAACGTCACCAAACGTCGCCCCGACGTCGAACCGCAACGCGAACGTCCACGCCTCGACGTTTCGACGCGACGTCAGGCGCCCTTCGACGCGCTGGAACCGGAGCTGGCCGTCCCCCCGCACGTAGTGAATCGAGCCCCCTGTTCCGGTCTGCAGAAACGCCGCATCCACGTTCGGGTGCCACTCAGCGGCCAATCCGGTGCGCACGTAGTCGCCGGCCGTCGTCCCTCGGTCGGGCAGGAAACTGCCTCCGCCGAACGGAGCGCGGACAAGCCGCGCCGGGGCGTCACGATCCTGCGCCCACCCTCCCTCGATCCGCACGAACGCCTCATCCGCGCCAAGCGACTTCGTCACCGACACGCCCGCGAAGCGACGGTCCACATAGTCGTGGTCGTCCTGCCCGATCACAGCTCCCAACGACGCCGCTGAGTCTAGTGAGTTGATGAAGTCGTTCGTTGGATCCAACGAACGGCCCGCCCGGAACGCGTAGCGCCAGGTGCCCCGCTCGAGTTCGGTGACGATGCGCCCGCGAACCGTCCGCTCACTCCACGCGTATCCAGCCATCGCGCGCGCGGTCAGACCGGGCATCACATCCCGGAAGCGGAGCTTCACCCCCTCGCCCGTGAACAGCCCTTCCACGCGATTGAACCGCGCGAGATCCGACAGCGCCTCGGTTTGGATCTCCAGTACCGGCGTTCCTGTTGGTCGCCACCGCGACGGCGCCACGTCGGTGAAATCCTCCGCCGTCACGCGAGAGGATGCGTCGCCGAGATCGGTTCGCCAATGCTGGAACGCCGAGAGCGAGTCGCGTGCCGCCAAGGTGAGGAAGTGCCGGTGGATCTGCAGGGTGTCGAGCGGTTCCCTTTGCGACGGAACGCTCGGCGCTACGTCGTAGCGCCCGAACGTCGAGACGATGCGGAAGATCGCCTTGCCGTCGCCGAGCACCGGTACCACGGCCTGCGCTTCGAATCGCTGGTATTGCGGCAGCCAGAATGCGCCGTCGATCTCGCTGTTGACGAGCTCGACGAACGCGATCGCCTCGATCCTGGCGGGCCCTCGCACGAATGATCCAAAGCCGCTGGTGGCGGGACGTTGCACCTGCGCGAAGGACCCGCGCATCCGCACCACATGCTTGCGGGCCGCGTCGAGGTCGACCTCCCCCGTGAACACCACCGTGCCCGCCGTGAGCTCGGCACGCGGAGTGACATCGACTCTCACGATGCGGATCACTCGGTCGGCGAGTTGAAGCGCCTCGACGGTATCACCTCCGGCAAAGCGGTACACCTTCTCGCGATCCTCGGCCAACGGATGGATCGCCCATCTCGTCGCGCTGCTGTCGCCCTCTGCGGCGCGCCGGCGCCCGTACGCGGTGTCGCGGCCGAACAAGAGAGCCAGCCGGTTTCCGTACAAACTTGGAACCGCCCATGCATCTCGGAAGAAACCGAGTATCGCGAACTGCGGCCCGACCGACTGTGACCGGTAGCCCGTCACATGTTGTTCGAACTCGCCGGTGCGCCGCCACGTCAGATCACTGGCCATCTGCTCGACGGATGTCGTGACCTCGCGGGTCGAAACGCCGTCGCGCAGTCCGATCGAAACTTCGCTCTCGATGGACACCCGATAGCGCCCGAGCTCCGCCGGAACCCGCTGGTTCAGGCGGCTCGCCTCCGTCACCAACTGACGGAGCGCGGTCGTGGTATAGGTCGCCGTGTCTGGCATGGCGACCGCAGTCTGTAGCAGAAGAAAGAGCGCGAGCATCAGGTCCCGGGTGACGTTCGTGGAGCGTACGGATGGGCTCCGTCGGATGTTCCCGCGTTAGGCGAGTTCCGAAAGCCTGCGAAGCCGCTGCACGATGTCATCAACCATCGCCGGCGATGCGGCCGCGTCGGGAGCCGCGTGTTCGACGAGCCCCTGGGCGCTCCCGCTGCGAACGAGCGCCGTCGAGCGCGCTGCAACGTAGGCCCGCAACTCGGCCGGCGCTGCACGGACTTCGGCCGCGAGTTCCGGGCGGCCCGCGACCAGTAGTATCAGGTCTTCGAGAGCGAGCGAATCCGACATGGTCCCCAGCCTCTCGCCCTCGTGCCGATCGAAGAGCAGTGCGGCGGTCGCAGGGCCGCCGCTGACTCGCACACTACAGGAAGGCGCGACTTCCACGTCTCGAGTGAGTAGCAGCGCGTATTCGTGCCAAGGGGACCCCGTGTCGGCGCCGGTCTCAACGTGCGTCAGATCCGCCGTCGCCCCGCCAGGCAGACGCCAGACATCGGTGTGGCCGTCGCGCCGAACTCGCTCCGCACCGAGCGTCTGCATCTCGCCGGCCATGCGTTCGAGCGCGAAACTCGTCAGTAACGTCACGGATGCATCTTCAGGGAATCGCGCGCGGAAGACCGGCTCGGAGGCGAGCAGTTCGGCCGCGGCCCGCCCGGCGAAGACGACTCTGCCAAGCAACGGCTGAACGCAGAGTGCTATCGCCGAAATCGCTTCCCTCGCCGCTGGCGTGACCTGCGGGGCCGCGGACGGATCCTCCGATCTCGGCGTATCGGCGGCCCTGAGTCCGCCGACGGTTGCGCGAACCTCCGCCAAGGCCGCCTGGCGCTGTCGAACGGACCCCGTTCGAATCAGGTCGGTGAGCGAAACCAGCCGATACAGCATCGGGTTGCGCTCCGGCAGCAAGACGGCACGAGTGTACAACGGAGCCAGCCCGCGCCCACGGACTTGTGCCCCGGCTGCCGGCCAGACAACCACAGGGACCGCGCTGGCGTCAGAGGTACCGAGATGTCCAGCGCCGCAGGTCGGGATACCAAGTGTCGTTGGAACCAGGGTTGGTGGAAAGGCAATCGAGAGCCCGTATTCCAGGAAGGCGATGAGTCGGTCCCTGGCGACGACACGGTCTCTGCCGGATATCAGGCCGGACGCGGCGAGTCGAGCGAACGCGTTGTGTGTCTCACCCGTACTGACTCCAGTCGTCGCGGAGATTGCCAATGTAGAATGCAGTTCTGATATCGTAAGTTGCAGTGCTATAACGATATCAACAGGTCTCAACGTGCTTTGTCTCGCGCTTTTATTCATGATTCATGAATTGTGAACAAACAGCCTTCGTTGTGCAAGTACCGCATTGAGCATCAACAACTTGCAAACTTACTCTTGCGAACCCACCACACGGAGCGCAAAATGGCGTGTTGCCTGTCATTCGGCCACGAGAAGACCGCTCGTCACCAGGGCTCCCTACCATGCGGCGTCTACTACTTCTGCTGACAGTCCATCCCGTTCTCAGTACGCTTTTTGCGCAGACGCCGCGCGCAGGCTCTAGCCCGTTTGATGGTCCCGGGGTGTCGCTCGAACTCGCAAAGCACCGAGCGCGGACCATCAAGGATGTGCGCTACGATCTGACGCTGGATATCACAGCTCCCGATTCGGCGGTCGGAACGGTCCGAGTTGGCTTCCAGAGGTCGGGACACACGGACCTCGTTCTGGATTTCCGAGGCCGGCGGATCACCCGAGTCGAGGCGAATGGAGTCCCTGTCGATCCGTCCGCCTGGAACCGTGCCCACCTGCGGGTGCCGGCAGCCGCCCTGCTGGACGGAGGGAACGCCCTGACCGTCTCCTTCGTGAGCGAGATCGCCCCGACCGGCGCGAGTATCATCAGATCGCACGACCCGGACGGCAGCGACTACCTCTACACCCTGCTCGTTCCGAGCGACGCGAACCAGCTCTTTCCGTGCTTCGACCAACCGGACCTCAAGGCGCGGGTATCGCTTTCTCTCTCCGCACCTCGGGCGTGGATCGTGGTGGCGAATGGTTCGGAGCAGCGTGCCGATTCATTTCCGGACAGGATCACGCATCGCTTTACGGAGACTCGGCCGCTGAGTACGTATCTCATCGCCTTCACCGCCGGTCCCTGGGTTCGCGCTTCCAACACGTCCGGCGGGCGCACCGTGAACGTCTACGTGAGGAAGTCCCGCGCAAAAGAGGCTGATCTCGACACACTACTAGCGCTGAACGAGAGAGCGCTTTCCTGGATGGAGCGCTATTTCGACCGTCCCTATCCGTTCGAGAAATTCGATTTCGTCCTCGCGCCCGCCTTCCCATTCGGGGGAATGGAGCACCCCGGCGTCGTCATGTACAACGAGAACTCGTTCATCTTCCGCGAGCGCCCGACGCTTCCGCGACGGCTCGGACGGTTCTCCACCATCCTGCACGAGGTCGCACACCAATGGTTCGGGGACCTCGTGACCATGCGCTGGTTCGACGACCTGTGGCTGAAGGAAGGGTTCGCAACGTATATGGCCGCAAAGGCGCTCGCCGACATCGACAGCACGAGCGGGGCGTGGAAGTCCTTCTACCAGAGCAACAAACCAGCCGCCTACGGTGTTGCGTATTTCGGACCAAGCCGATCACCGATTTCGGTCGAAGGCGATCACCGATTTCGGAGCAAGCCGATCACCGTTTCGGTCGATGCCGATCACGGGTTCGGTCCAAGCCGATCACCCTGATTGGGTGATGCCGAGCATGACGTGAGGTAAGCGCGGCGGGATCCCACCCGCTGGCGGCGATCCTTCCGGGACCCTTCTCCCGGAGCGACGCGGTGCCAGCAGTGAGGATTTCCATGCGGAAGGTGCTTGATGTCCTGCGCCTGGCCTACGACCAGCGCCTGAGCCAGCGCGAGATCGCGCGCTGTCTCGCGCTGTCCCAGAGCACGATCAACGAATACCTGCGCCGTTTTACGGCGAGCGGTCTGCCGTGGCCGGTCCCGGACGAGGTCGACGAGGCCGCGCTCGAACAGCGCCTCTTCGCGCAGCCGGAACGCCCGCCGCTGCACGGCCGGGCGCAGCCGGACTGGGCCGTCGTGCATCAGGAGCTGCGGCGCACGGGCGTCACGCTGCACCTGCTCTGGCTCGAGTACAAAGCGGGGGTCCCGGACGGGTATCAGTACACCCAGTTCTGCCACCACTACCACACGTGGGCGTCGCGGCTCGATCCGGTGCTCCGGCAGACGCACGCGCCGGGCGAACGGGTCTTTGTCGATTACGCGGGGCCGACCATCGCGGTGCTGGATCCGACGACCGGCGAGGAGCGCGAGGCCCAGCTCTTTGTCGCCGTGCTCGGCGCCAGCAACTTCCTCTACGCCGAAGCGACGTGGACGCAGACGCTCCCCGACTGGATCGCGTCGCACGTCCGCATGCTGGAGTATTTCGGGGGCGTGCCCGCCCTGATCGTCCCCGATAATCTGCGGACCGGCGTCACCCTCGCCTCCTACTACGAGCCCGAGGTGAACGCCACCTACGCCGACTGCGCGCAGCATTACGGCACGGTGATCCTGCCCACGCGCGTGGCCAAGCCGCGCGACAAGGCCAAGGTGGAATCGGGCGTCCAGATCGCCGAGCGCTGGATCGTGGCGCCGCTGCGTGATTATCAGTTTACGTCGCTCGCCGAGCTGAACACCGAGATCGCGCGGTGCCGCGAGGCGATCAACGACCGGCCGTTTCAAAAACTCGACGGCACGCGCCGCTCGCTCTTCACCACGGTGGAGGCGCCCGCGCTGCGCCCGCTCCCCGCCGAGCAGTACGAACTCGCCGAGTGGCGCACGGCGACCGTGAACATCGACTACCACATCGCCGTCGAGCGCCACTTCTACAGCGTGCCGTATCCGCTGCTGCGCGCGACGGTGCGCGTGCGGCTCACGGCGACGATGGTCGAAGTGCTGCACGAGGGGCGGCGCGTGGCCGCGCATGTGCGCAGCGTCGGGCCGTCCGGGCGCGGGCGCTACACGACGGACCCCGCGCATCGGCCGAAGAGTCATCAGGCACATGGCGACTGGCCGCCGTCGCGTCTGATGCGCTGGGGCGCGGAGATCGGGCCGGCGACGGCTGCGGTCATCCAGTACATCCTGGCGGCCAAGCCGCATCCGGAGCAGGGCTACCGCGCGTGCCTCGGGCTCTTTTCGCTCCGCCGGCGCTACGACGCCGTGCGGCTCGAGGCCGCGTGCGCCCGCGCCCACGCGACGGGCGCGATCAGCTATCGCTCGGTGAAGTCGATCTTGGTCGCGGGCCTCGATCAGCTCCCGAGCGAGGAGCCGCCGCCGCTCCGGCTCCCCGCCACGCACGACAACGTCCGCGGCCCCGCCTACTACCTCGCGCTCGATCTGCCCCGCGATCTGCCCCGCGATCTCCCCCGCGATCTCCCCCGCGATCCGTCTCTCGATCTGCCCCGCGATTTGTCTCTCACGTCCGGACCCTCCTCATGCTGATGCAACAAACGCTCGAGCTCCTGCACACGCTCCGCCTCACCGGCATGGCCGCCGCGCTGGAAGAACAGGGCGGCCTGCCCGACATCGCCCGCCTCGCCTTCGACGACCGCTTCGCGCTGCTGCTGGAGCGCGAGAAACTCGCGCGCGAGGATCGGCGTCTCACGCGGCTGCTGCAGCTCGCCCGCTTTCGCCATGCCGCCTGCGTCGAGGATGTGAACTTCCGCGTCAAGCGCGGGCTCGACCGCGCGCTCTTCCTCCGGCTCGCGGGCGGCGACTGGATCCGGCAACACCAAGTCACCTTGATCACGGGCCCCACCGGCACCGGCAAGTCGTGGTTAGCCTGCGCGCTCGGGCTGGCCGCGTGCCGGCAGGGCCATCTCGTGCGCTACACGCGCATCCCGCGGCTGCTCAGCGAGCTCGCGCTCGCGCGCGGTGACGGCTCGTGGGGCAAGCTGCTCCAGCAGCTCGCCAAGGCCCGCGTCCTCATCCTGGACGATTGGGGGCTCGCGCCCCTCGGCGACCGCGAGCGGCGCGATCTCCTCGAACTCATCGAGGACCGCACCGGCCGCGGCGCCACGCTCATCACGAGCCAAGTGCCCGTCGAACACTGGCACGACCTCATTGGCGACGCCACGTTTGGTGACGCGATTCTGGACCGGCTCGTCCATCACGCGCACCGCATCACGCTCACCGGAGGCTCTTTGCGGAAACTCCACGCCCCCACCGCGACCACGACCGACCCCAGCCACGACTAACTGATCCCGCCGCGTAGCCCCCACGTCCTGATCGGCATCATCCGAAATGGGTGATCGCCATCAACCGAACGGGGTGATCGGCTTCGACCGAACTGCGTGATCGACATCGCCGAAATCCGCAT
>CAIRBD010000453.1 GCA_903876745.1 uncultured Gemmatimonadota bacterium | reverse complement strand
CGCCGCCGCTGTACTGGAATCCGGCGCAGGACCGCGCCGTGCGCGAGAAGGCGCCCGACACCTACGTGCAGCTCGAGCGCCTGAACGTGGCGAGCTGGGCCGGCCGAACGCACGTGATGCAGACGTACATCGCCTCCCCCTCGGCCGCCGCCGGCGATGCGCTCCGGCTCGTGAAGGAGGCGCAGAAGGAGAACGACCAGATCCATGCCGATGCCCTCGAGGCCGCGCGCAAGGCCACCGGGGTGCCGCCCAAGGACGTGAACTACATCATCCCGTACTTCGTCCTGCACGAACTCCCCATCGGACTCACCGGGCTGTTCATCGCCGCCGTCATCGCCGCGGCGATGAGCGCCGTGGCCGGCGAACTCGCCTCCTTGTCGAGTGCCACCGTCATCGACTTCTACAAACGGTGGGTGCGGGCCGAGGCCACGGACACGCATTACCTGCGCGTCTCTCGCGTCTCGACCGCGCTCTGGGGCGTGTTCGCCTGCATCGTGGCGACCTTCGCCGTGTCGCTGGGGTCGCTCATCGAGGTGGTGAACCGGTTCGGTTCGTTCTTCTATGGGTCCATCCTCGGGGTGTTCTTCCTCGCGATGATGCGCCGGGCCACCGCCGCCGGCGCCTTTTTCGGCATGCTGGCCGGCATGAGCGCCGTGGCCGCGGTGAGCTACGGCGCGCCGCAGGTGAGCTTCCTGTGGCATAACGTCGTGGGGGTGGTGACCGTCTTATCCGTGGGGATGGTCATCAGCGTGATCCGGCCGGCCGTCGCGAAGACTTCTTTGTGAGCGGGGTCCTCGCGCCGGAGAAACAAACCTGCCAGTGTTGGGTAATGAAAGGACCCCGAGCCGCGAGCCTGCACGATCTCGCCGCCGCGTTCGGGTCAAGCCGCGGGAATCCGGGTGCGCCGACGCGCCCACGCGCATCAGTCTCGGTGTCGGGAATCACCATGAACTTCGTCGGCGTCGGTCATCATATCGCAGTCCTGTTCGAGTGGGCCCGGGGTTGGCTCCGGTCGCGCGCTGCCGTCTCACGCCTGCCGGGCCGTCTCGGCGCGGCGCGGCGCGCATGACCGCCATCGACCGCGACCTCGAGGCCGCCGAACGCGTGGGAAAGGCGCTGATCCATGAGGCGCGCAACGTGCTCACGCCCATCATCTCCGCCGCATTCCTCCTCGACACGCACGCCGAGAATCCCGAGAAGGTGCGGGAACTCGCGAAGCGCATCGAGGATTTTGCCAGATCAGAGGACAGACTGCTCGCCAAGATGCGGGCTGTGCTCGAACACGAACGGCTCGGCGACGCGGGACCCGCGCCGGCCGACGCTGGCGCTCCCGCTTCCGCTGCAGCATCCTCAAGTGTCCCAAAACCGTGACGACGACCGCGATGAAGCCTCCGTCGACGAACGACCTCAGCACCAAGTTGCGCATCCTCATCGCCGAGGATGATGTCGCGGCACGCGACATCCTCATCGAAGCCCTCGTGGCACTCGGCCACGATGTGGTCGCCGCCGTGTCGGGCGGCGTGGAGGCGGCCAACCAGGCCCGGGAACTGCACCCCGACGCCGTCCTGCTCGATGTGCACATGCCCGACGGGTCCGGCATCGAGGCCGCGGAGGTCATCTCCCGCACCTTCCCGGGCATCGCCGTCATCCTCTACAGCGGCGACGAAGAGGTCTCGCTTTCCGACAAAGAGGCCGTGACCACCGGTGCGGTGGCCTTCCTGCCGAAGCCCGTGCCGCCCAAGATGCTCGACTCCACCATCCGACTCGCCGTGACCCGCGCCTCGCAGTTCCGCAACGCGAAGCGTGACGCCACCGAGGCCAAGGCGGCGCTCGAGGCGCGCAAGACGATCGAGCGCGCCAAGGGGATCCTCATGCGGCGCACGGGCTGCTCAGAACCGGAGGCGTATCGCATCCTCCAACGCTCGAGCCAGGACCGCTCCAAGCCGATGGTCGATATCGCCAAGGCCGTGCTCGACTCCGAGCCCGGCGCGACGCCGAGTGCGACGCCGAGTGCGACGCCGGGCGCGACGCCGAGCTGATCGACCGCCGGGCATCAGAAAACAGAACGGGGCGCCTTCCAGCGGAAGGCGCCCCGTCTCACATCTGCCGGCCGGAGGTCAGTTCGCCGTGGCCCGCGCGTGCGCCACGTAGCGGTCCATGTCGAGCCCAAGGAAGATCGTCGCGAGCACGATCCCGCCGGCGGTGAAGAAGGGCACGCCGTTGCCCAGATGGTCGAACGCCCAGCCGCCGGCGAGCGGGCCGATCACGCGCGCCACGCCGCCGAACGTCTGCTGCATCCCCATGTACAGGCCGCGCTCGTGCTGTGGGACGATGCGCGAGAGCAGCCCCGTCACGCATGGGAACGTGAACGCCGTGCCGAGCGGCACGCACGCCACGCTCAGCGCGAGGAAGGGCAGGCTGGGGGCGAGCGGCATCGTCACGAGGCCAAGGGCGAGCAGGAACATCCCGAGCCGCGAGAGTCTTGGCTCCCCCAGCCAGTCCACCATGCGTCCCAGCACGAGCGCGCGCGTGATGAATGAGATGGTGCCCACATAGGTGTAGAAGTAGCCGATCGAGTGCTCGGTCACCTGCCAGCGGCCCGAGAGGAACAGCGCCAGCACCGTCGTCATCACCTGGAAGGCGCCCATCGTGATGGCGTAGATGAGGATCATCCGCGAGGCCGGTTCGGCGGCGTGCGTGAGCACACGCGTCAGCGCCTCACGTCCCTTGCGGACCACCTTGCCGGCCGCCCGCGCCGCGTGCGGGTCGTACGATTCGGTGAGGTAGAACCACGCGAACACCATGTTCACGAGCGCGAGCATGGCCGCGACGACGCCCGGGCCCCACGTGCCGAACCCCATCGCGGCCGACCCGATGGCCGGACCGATGGCGACCCCCATGTTCGTCGCCGCCGAGAGCCAGCCCAGCGCCTTCACCCGCTCCTCGGGTTTCGTGGCGTCGGCCACGTAGGCCTGGATCACGCCCACGGTGCCGCCGCCGGCGCCCTGCACGATGCGACACAGGAAGAGCAGCTCGAGCGAGTTCGTGAACGCGAAGATCAGGTACGAGATCACCGAAGCGCCAAGCCCGACCATCAACGCCGGACGCCGTCCGTACTTGTCGGAGAACCGCCCCCACGCCGGCGCACTGATCAACTGCGCGACGGCGAAGCTCATCACCATCAGCGAGACGATCGTCCCCACGCCACCCAGCCCGATGGCGTCCAGCGCGGTCCACACCGGGCCGTGGCCGATCAGGCGTTTGGCATAGAACGGCACGAGCGGGAATACGATGAGTCCTCCCATCATATCCACGAATGCGGTTACCATCAGAACGACGAGTTTTCCCACTGCTGAAGCTCTTCTTTGAGAGGCGTATCGCGGGAGCAGCCGGGCCAACAATTTTGGCCGGTCAGCGCGTTATCTTTTGTTACCGCGTACCAAGGCGACGAAATCTATCGCCATCGTGGCGCGCGGTGCTCATCGTTCACTGTGCTCCCGTCCCCACCCGACGTCCATCGTGTCCAGACATACGCGCAACGCCCGCGCCCTGTTCCTGAACGCCGTGCCGCTGCGGCACGCCAGCGCCTTGGCGGTGCTGGCTTCGCTTGCTTGTGCCCGCGTCGCGGTGCCGCCGGAGACGGTCGGGCCGGACGTCGGAAAAAGGGTCGTGGCCGAACACGGTGTGGTCGGCGCCGGCAACGCCTACGCCAGTGAGGCGGGGCTCGAGATGCTGCGCCGCGGCGGCAGCGCCGTCGACGCAGCGGTCGCCACGGCCTTCGCGCTGGGCGTCACCGAGCCGATGATGAGCGGCCTCGGCGCCGGCGGCGGGCTCCTCTACTGGGACGCCAAGACCAGGCACGCCGAGTACCTGAACTTCTACAGCGCGTCGGGGAGCGTCCCCGACACCGGCCTCCGCTCCGTGGGCGGAACGGCGACGCCGCGCGGCGTGGGGATTCCCGGTGCCGTGCGCGGTCTGCTCGCGGCCCACGCCAAGTACGGCAAACTCCCGCGCGCGGTGGTGCTCGAGCCGGCGATCCGCCTGGCCGCGGACGGCTACACGGTGAACGCGCTGCTCGCGCGCGAGATCGTGGCGAGCACCGAGAAGCTGAACGCCTCGGGGGGCGCGGCGCGCCTCTTTCTGCCGGGGGGCAAGCCGCTCCGTGCCGGCGACCACCTCGTGCAGCCGGAACTCGCCGCCACGCTGCGCAGCATCGCCGCCGAGGGCGCCGACGTGTTCTACGCGGGCGCGATCGGCGACCATATCGTGCAAACGCTGCGGGCCGCGGGCTCCACCATCACGCGCGCCGACTTCGCCGCGTACCAGCCCCGGTGGACTCGGCCCGTGTGCACCACCTATCACGGTCGCGTGGTGCTCTCCGCGGCGGCGCCGCAGTCGGGCGTGCAGGTGGTCGAGGCGCTCAATCTTGTTGCCGATCGCAACATGCCGTCGCTCGGTCTGCCGAGCCGTTCGCCCGACGCGTTCCGCGTGATGACGGGCGCGTTGCGCGTCGCCGTCACCGATCGCGACGCGGTGATCGGCGATCCCGACAAGGTGGCTGTGCCGATGGCGGGCATCACGAGCAAGGCGTATGCGGCCACGCGCGCGGCGAAAGTCGAGGCTGCCGTGGGTGGCCGGCTCGCTGCCGGCAACCCGTGGTCGTTCGATCAGGCCGCGACGGGTGACTGTGCCGCCATGGTGTCGGCGCCGCCGGCCACCCTGCCGCGTCCCGCCGCGCCCGGTGCGCCGGGCGACGGCTCGATGGCCGAGACGACGCATATGTCGGTGGTCGACGCCGAGGGCAATGCGGTGTCGGTCACGAACACGCTCGGGCTCGGCTTCGGCACGGGCACCTGGGTGGACGGTGTGTTCCTCAACAGCGCGATGTTCAACTTCGCGCGCGATGCGAACTCGCCGAATGCCGCGGGGCCGTTCCGCGTGCCGGCTTCGACCATCGCTCCGACCATCGTCCTGCGCGACGGACTCGTGGAGATGGTGGTGGGATGCCCGGGCTCGCCCGCGATCCCGCCGGCCATCGTACAGACGATCGTGTATGTGCTCGACTACGGCCTCGATCCGCTGGCGGCGCTGCGCATGCCGCGCATGATCCCCACCGCGGGCGCGCCGTTGCGCATGGAGGACGGATTCGCCGAGGCGGTGTACGCCGAGGCGCGCCGGTTGGGATACGAAGTGACGGTGGCACCCGCCGTGGACATGGGATTCGGCGGGGTGCACGTGATCGCCCGCATCGGCGGGCGGTGGGTCGGTGCGGCGGATCCGCGCCGTGATGGCGAGGTGCGCGGCTGGTAGCGCACGCCTCGAAGTGTTCGTTCAAAGGTCGCTCATCCTCCGGAGAGCGATCGAAGCAGATGCACGGCGGCCGCGTGCCGCGATCTACACATCAGATCCCGAAGAGGGGGAAGGTCTCATGACGCAAACGAAGTCCGGGAGAGGACGGTGGCTGGCGTTCGCGCTCGCGCTGTTGATGCCGGTCGTGATCAGCGCCCAGGGCGCGACGGTCACGGGTACGGTGACGGAGCGCGGTTCGAACACGCCGCTCGAAGGTGCGCAGGTGAGCATCGTCGGCACGCGCCAGGGCGCGGCGACCGACAAGGCCGGCGCGTTCACCATCCGCGGCGTGGCCGCGGGCGCGGTGAAGGTGCGCGCGCAGTACATCGGCTACGAGCCGGTGGAACAGGTCGCGCAGGTCGGTGCGTCGGGCACGGTGCGCGTGTCGTTCACGCTGAGCCGCGTGGCCGTGACGCTCTCCGGCGTCGTCGTGACGGCGACGGGCGAAGAGCGCCGGCGTTCGGTCGGCACCGCGATGGCGACCATCGACACCGCGCAGATCGCGCGATCGGCGTCGCTCAACCCGCAGGACATGCTCGCCGGCTCCACCCCCGGCGTGACGGTGCTCGCCAACGGCGGACAGCCGGGCTCCGGCGGCACGATCCGCCTGCGCGGCGTCAACAGCGTGAGCCAGGGCAACAGCCCGCTCATCTATGTGGACGGCGTACGCGTGTTCAACGGCCGCACGCCGACCAACGTCGGCGGCCGGCAGTTCACGTCGCCGCTCAATGACATCGCGGCCGAGGACATCGACCACATCGAGATCGTGAAAGGTCCTGCGGCCACGACGCTCTACGGCACGGAAGCCTCCGGCGGCGTGCTGCAGATCTTCACCAAGCAGGGGAAGGACGGCGCCGCGAAGTGGGACCTGAGCATGACGACGGGCTTCAACAACATGGGGCACCTCGGTCCGTCTTCCGATCCCAACGGCGAGTTCTTCAATAAGTGCGGTGGCACGCTCACCATCGGTGACGGCACCAAGTTCCAGGATGCCACCTGCCCGGCGAGCGGCAGCTGGCTGCACAACGGCCCCATCGCGCGCCTCAATATCGGCGTGCGCGGTGGCACACCGGCCGGCGTCACGTACCAGGTGTCCGCCAATGCCGACAACTCGGAGGGCGTGCTCCCCACGGGCGGCGCGTTCAGCCGCGGCCTTCGCGCGAGCCTCGGTTTCTCTCCCGCCAAGGGGCTGACCGTCCAGCTCAATCAGTCGATCACGAACAGCAAGAGCATCGGTTTCGCCGATGGCAACAGCTCCAACGGCGCCATGCTCAACATCTCGCGCGGCTCCGGCTCGAACTACAAGGGCACCGGCTGCGCCGACGCGACCGTGGTGTGCGTGAACAACGACAGTCTGTTCACGAACCAGATCAACAACACCACCAACCACTTCATCACCGGCGTCACGTTCACGTACCAGCCGATCGACGCACTCACCAACCGCCTCGCGGTGGGCTTCGACTACAACGACGCCGACATCCGGTACGTCGTGCCGTTCGGCAACCTGCGTGTGCCGCTCGGCCAGATGTACCAGACGCTCTGGCAGCGCCAGTTCCTCTCGGCCGACTACGCCTCGACGTATCGCCGTCAGCTCGCGAACGACTGGAGTTCCAGCTCCTCGATCGGCGGGCAGGTGTTCGAGAGCCGCCTCTACTCCACGGATCTGCAGTCCGACCAGTTCGCCGGTCCGGGCGATCCGACGCTCATCTCGGGTTCGCTCCGGCAGATCACCGACGTGTCGCAGCAGCGGGTGATCAACGCGGGCTTCTTCGGGCAGGAGATGATCGGCTGGCGTGACATCCTCTTCGTCACGATCGGCGTGCGCGTGGACGGCAACAGCGCCTTCGGCAAGAGCTTCGGCCTGCAGACGTATCCGAAGATCAGCGCCTCGTACGTGATCTCGGACGAGAGCTTCTGGCCGCGCCGCTACATCGAGACCCTGAAGCTGCGCGGCGCCGTCGGCGACGCCGGCAAGGCGCCTGGCGCGTTCGACGCCGTTCGTACCTGGACGCCCGTCGCCGCCGAGAACGGCAAGCCGGCGTTCTCGACCAACCAGATCGGCAACCCCGACCTCGGCCCCGAACGCACGCGCGAGACCGAACTCGGCTTCGACGCGAGCGCGCTCGACGGCCGCATCAACCTGCAATACACGCACTTCTCGGCGCACACGTACAAGGCGCTCATCCCCGTGCAGCAGGCGGCGTCGCTCGGTTTCTCCGGTTCGCAGCTCATCAACGTGGGCGACCTGATGAACTCCGGCCACGAAGTGATGCTGAACGCCGAGCTGTTCCGCCGCAGGAACGTGGCCGTGTCGGCACGGCTCGGCTTCTCGCGGTTCTACAGCGAGGCCGGGTATGTGGGAGGGAACCAGCTGGCGATCTTCGCGCTCGGCCGCACTTATGTGCAGCAGGGGCTGCCGGTGCCGTCGTACATGGGGCCGAAGGTCATGAACCCGAACGATTTCGCGAACCCGGTGATCGTCCAGAACCAGGACCTCGGGTCGGCGTTCGCGACCCGCATCTGGAATCCGGGGCTCTCGGTGAAGCTGTTCGACCGTGTCACGTTCGACGTGCAGGGTGAGTGGCAGATCGGCGGCCACAACCTGAACGCCGTCGGCTACCAGAACGCGAACCTGCTCGCGTGGCAGCCGTGCTATGCGGCGCAGGCCGCGATGCGCACGGCCGCTGCCGGCGATTCCTCGGCACTCGCCGGTTTCACGGCGATGGACCGGGCGCGCTGCACGATCAATACGAAGATCGCCCGCGACTACGGCTTCTGGGTCGAGGCGAACGATTTCTTCAAGCTGCGCAGCGTCAGCATGACCGTCGATCTCCCGGCGAAGTACCTGCTCGGCGCGAGCCGCGGCTCGCTCGTGTTCGCCGGTCGCAACCTGTGGACGAGCACCAAGTACACCGGCAACGATCCGGAAACGTCCGACCAGCGCGACGATACGTTCGCGCGAAGAGACTACTACGTGTTCCCGACCTCCCGGTCGTTCACGATGACCCT